>DATNLP010000653.1:0-3624 GCA_035602795.1 Acidimicrobiales bacterium
GGCCCCAGCCCCCGACCGGGCGTCAGCAGCTGCGTCTGGTCGGGCTCGAACTCCTCGCGCAACAGGCTCAGGTCGCCGGTGACGTGCGCCACGGCGCACAGCAGGGGGTGCACCTCGGCGGCGGCGAACGCCGCGGTCACCTGTGCGGCATCGACGGCCGGCACATTCCCGGTCACGGCATCCCCACCCATGAGCCCCAGCCTACGAAGGCCGGGACGGTCAGCCGGTCCCTCCCATGTGCTGGGCCAGCTGGGCGATCTGGCTGTTCACCGCGACCGTCCGCGGCAGCTTCTCCATGGCGGCGGCGAGCGTCTCGGGGGTCCAACGGTCCTCGGAGTCCACGCTCTCGGCGATGGACCACCCGGCGTAGATCCCGACCGAGCCCCCGTACACGCTGAACACCTGGCCGTTGAAGGGGCACGTCTCCGACGCCAGCACGGCCACCACGGGCGACACGTTCTCGGGGTCGAAGACCTGGTTCTGCATGGGCTCGCCCATGCCGGGCGTCTGCAGGGTCAGCCGGGTCCGGGCCACCGGTGCGATGCAGTTGGCCCGCACCCCGTAGCGGTT
This sequence comes from Acidimicrobiales bacterium, assembly GCA_035602795.1. Lineage (GTDB taxonomy): Bacteria > Actinomycetota > Acidimicrobiia > Acidimicrobiales > RAAP-2 > Bog-473. The sequence continues at coordinate 571 of DATNLP010000653.1, forward strand.
CAGCTCCATGGCGTTGACCACCGTCATGGCGGCGATGCCCGCCTTGGCGGCCGCGTAGTTCGTCTGGCCGATGTTGCCGTGCAGGCCCGCGCCCGAGCTCGTGTTCACGACCGCCCTGTCCGTGATCGTCCCGGCCTTGGCCCGCTCCCGCCAGTAGTCGGCGGCATGGCGGGTCACGTTGAAGGTGCCCTTCAGGTGGACGGCGATGACGGCGTCGAACTCCTCCTCGCTCATCGACACGAGCATCCGGTCGCGCAAAATGCCGGCGTTGTTCACCACGACGTGCAGGTCGCCGAACGACGACACCGCCTGCTCCACCATGAGCTTGGCCCCCTCGAAGGAGCTCACGCTGTCCGTGTTGGCCACCGCCTCGCCGCCGGCCGCCTGGATCTCGTCGACCACCGACTGCGCGGCCGAGATGTCCTTCCCCGAGCCGTCGACCGCCCCGCCCAGGTCGTTCACCACCACCTTGGCGCCCAGCGAGGCGAAGAGCAGCGCGTGCTCACGTCCGATGCCCCGGCCTGCCCCCGTGATGATCGCCACCCTGTCCTGCAAGAACATTGCTGCCGTCCTCTCGCTCCGAGGCGCTCCCTGCGCGCAGCGAGACGATTGCAACGGCGCCCGGAACTGTCAAACCGGGGCTGTCGCCTCCACGAGCCGGCGCTCGAGGTAGCGGCGCTCGGCGTCGGTGCCGGCCAGTGCGGCCGCCTCCCGGTAGGCGGCCGCGGCCTCGGGCCGCCGGCCCAGCCGGCGCAGCATGTCCGCCCGGGCCGCCGGCAGCAGGTGGTAGCCGCGGAGCTCGCCGCTCCCGATCAGGCGGTCGACGAGGGCCAGGCCGGCCTCCGGCCCCTGCCACATGGAGACCGCCACGGCGCGGTTCAGCTCGACGACGGCGGACGGCGCCACGTCATACAGGTGCGCGTACAGCCCGGCGATCTGGGCCCAGTCGGTATCGCCGGCAGACTCGGCTTGCGCATGGCACGCCGCGATAGCCGCCTGCAGCTGGTAGGGACCGGGTCGCCGCTGCCGGAGGCCCGCCTCCAGCGCCTCGACGCCCTCGACAATCTCGTCCCGATGCCAGGTCGACCGATCCTGGTCTTCGAGGAGCACGAGATCACCCACGCGGTCGACGCGGGCATCCCGGCGGGCGTCGTGCAGCAACATGAGGGCGAGCAGACCGAGGGCCTCCGGCTCGTCCGGCATCAGGGCACTCAGGGTGCGGGCGAGCCGTATGGCCTCTTCGCTCAGCGGGCGCCGCAGCAGATCCTCGCCCGACGTCGCGCTGTAGCCCTCGTTGAACAGCAGGTACAGCACCGCCAACAACGCCTCGACGCGGTCCAGCAGCTGGTGGGCCGGGGGGACCCGGAAAGGGATGCCGGCGTGGCGGATCTTCTTCTTGGCCCGACTCAGCCGCTGCGCCATCGTCGGCTCCGGCACCAGGAACGCCCGGGCGATCTCCGCCGTGGTCATGCCCGCCAACGTCCGCAGGGTCAGGGCCACCTGTGCGTCGAAGGACAGTGCGGGGTGGCAGCACGTGAACATCAGGCGCAACCGGTCGTCGGGCACGTCGTCGACCGCCACGCCGGTTGTGTCGTCGGTCGAGCTCACGATGGCCAGCTCCTTCAACTTCGACGTGCCGAGCCGTCCGCGCCGGACCAGGTCGAGGGCACGATGGCGGGCCACCGTGGTGAGCCAGGCGCCGGGGCGGCGCGGGATGCCGTCACGCGGCCACCGTTCGGCGGCCTTCGCGAAGGCATCCTGCGCGCACTCCTCGGCCAGGTCCCAGTCACCGGTGAGGCGAATGAGGGCGGCGACGACCTTGCCCCACTCCTCGTGGAACGCCTCCGAAATGGCGACCTCGACGTCGGGGCCTACATCTCCCAGATCGGCCTCACCTCGATGGAGCCCGAGCTGGCGCCCGGGAGCTGCGACGCCGCCTCGATCGCCTCGTCCAGGTCACTGCACTCGAGGACGAAATAGCCGCCCAACTGCTCCTTCGTCTCCGCGAACGGCCCGTCCGTGGTCAGCACCTCTCCGTTGCGCACGCGGACCGTCGTGGCGTCGCCGGTCGGCCGCAGGCGCTCTCCGCCTTGGAGGGCACCCTTGTCGGCCATCACCTTGACCCACTCGCCGTAGGCGTCGGTGATTGCCGTCTGGGCTTCGGCCGGGGCCGAGATGATTGCGTTCTCGTCGCCGGCGATCATCAACAGGTACCGCATGGTGTGCTCCTCTGCTCTTGGGGGTTGGTATCGCTCTTACGACGATCGGGGACGGCCCGGATCGACACCATCTTGCCGATTTACCGGCGGCGCGGGGTAACCGGTCCCACTGCAGAGGGGTCTTGACTACCGCTTTGACCTTCCGGGCGTCCGTTCTGGCTTCCGAATCCGGAGCCAAACCGGTAGGGCGACCCCCTATGACACGCGCACACCCACCGGGTGCCGAACCTCACGAACGGCCGGGGCACGGCCGGGGTCGTACGCTCCCACGCGATGTCGACGTCCATTTCGCCTGGCCACGAGGTGCTGGAGCTGGAGACGGGCTCCCCCGCCGCCGGCGGCGGCTGCGTGGCCCGAGCCCCGGACGGCCGGGTCGTGTTCGTCCGCCATTCCCTGCCCGGCGAGCGGGTGCGGGCCCGCGTGACCGCCACCACGAAGTCCTACCTCCGCGCCGACGCCGTCGAAATTCTCGAACCGTCCCCGGATCGGGTGGCGCCTCCGTGCCCCCACGCCGGGCCCGGTCGCTGCGGCGGGTGCGACTACCAGCACGTCGAGCTGGGCGCGCAGCGCCGCCTCAAGGCGTTCCGGGTGGCCGAGCAGCTGCGCCGGGTGGCGGGCGTCGAGCACCCGGTCGAGGTGGAGCCCGTCGACGGCGCGGTGGACGGCCTGGCCTGGCGCAGCCGCGTCCGCCTTGCCGTCGACCGCCGCGGCGCGGTGGGCTTCCGCCGCCACCGCTCCCATCAGATCGAGCACCTCGACTCGTGCCCCGTCGCCACGCCACAGGTGGCGGCCACCGGGGCGTTGACTGCCTCCTGGCCCGGAGCAGGCGAGCTCG
>DATNLP010000168.1:0-6164 GCA_035602795.1 Acidimicrobiales bacterium
CCGGGAGCCACGGGTCCGCCTTGGGGTCGGTACCCGAGGCGAGCGCCAAGGCCTCCGAGATCAACGATCCGGGAAACGGGAAGGAGATGTTGGCGCACACCCCGTCGTGCCCGCCGGGTCGGGCACCCAACGTCGCCGAAAGGCGCTGGGTCAGCCATCGTTCGATCCCCCGGGTGGGCACCGAGACGACCTCGGGCGTCATCGGATCGTCCAGAGGTTCCGCCACCAGGTCGGCCAGCATCGCGACCAGCGCGTCGGTGCGATCGGAGCGGTGGACGCGCAGCACCCCGGCAGAGTACGTCGCCGTTGTTCCCGATCGACCGGTGGGCGTGTGGTCACGCAACGTGCCTGTTCGGGGGAGGGCCCGGCCGCCGCCGGGCATGGCTTCAGGCCGGCGTGCCGGTGCCGGCGCCCCCCTCAGGCAAGGCCAGCAGAGTGCCCTCGGGGTACTCCTCGTCGTCTTCGAGCTCGACGGACTGGAGGCGACGCGGCGTGTGGTCGACGGGGGTCAGCTCGGCGATCTCGGCGGAGCCGGAGCCCACGACGCCGAGGTCGGGGAACCGGCGGGCCGAGACGAGCACGCGGTTCTCGAGCGAGCCGACCACCTTGTTGTAGGCCTCGACGCTCGAGGTCAGGCTGCGCTGCAGCGTCTGCATGTGACCGCTCATGGTGCGCAGCCGCTCGTAGAGTTCGGCGCCCAGCTTCTGCACCTCGCGTGCGTTGTCGGCCAACGTCTCCTGCTGCCAGCTCAGCGCGACCGTTTGCAACAGGGCGATCAGGGTCACCGGCGTGGTGAGCAACACCCCGCGCGACATGGCGTACTCCTGGATGCCCGGGTCGGCGTCGAAGGCGGCGGCCAGCAGCTGGTCGCCGGGTATGAACGCCACCACCATCTGCGGCGACGGTGCGAACTGCTTCCAGTACTCCTTACTGGCCAGCTGGTCGATGTGAGTGCGCACGATCCGGGCGTGCCGGGTCTGGCACGCGGCTCGCGCCGCGTCGTCGTCGGCGTCGAGCATCTCGAGGAAGGCGTCGAGCGGCACCTTGGAGTCGACAACCACCTCACCTCCCCCGGGCACGTGCACGACCATGTCGGGTCGCAGACGGCCGTCGTCCGACGTCGCCGTCACCTGCTCGTCGAAGTCGCAGTGGGCGACCATCCCGGACATCTCGGCCACCCGTCGCAGTTGCATCTCCCCCCAGCGACCTCGCGTCTGGGGCGACCGCAGTGCGGTGACGAGGTTGTGCGTTTCGCGCTGGAGCTGCTCGTGGCCCTGGTGCAGCTGGGCCACCTTCTCGCTCAGGCCCTCATAGGCGCCCTGGCGCGCCACCTCCATTTGGTGGAGCCCGCGCTGATACTGGGTGAGCGACTCGCTCAGCGGATGCAGCAGCTCCTCTATGGCCTGCTGGCGTTGCGACAAGTCACCCCGCGCGGCCGTGCGGACCTCGTCCAACTTGGTCGAGGCAAGCACGAGGAATTGCTCGTTGTTCTTGGCCAACGCCTGCGCGGAGAGCTCGGCGAAGGTGCCGGTGAGGCGGGCGCGCTCGTCCTCTGCCCGCGCCGCACCCTCGATCTGCGCGCGCTGTACGTGGTCGAGCTCGGCCAGCGCCACGGCCCGCGCCGTCTCGGCCGCCGCGGCGGCCTCCGACGTGGCGCGGAGCTCTTCGGCCTGGGCCGCCAGCGTCACCTGCGCGTCGGTCAGCCGGACTTGCGCCAGGCGTGCCGCGCCGGAGGCGTGCGTGCTCCGGAGCAGGCACACGACGCCGAAGAGGAGCCCGATGGCGAGCCCGACCACGAGTCCGATGACCATGTGGCCAATGTAACGACGGGGTGTCTCAACTTCGGGGACCGTTGTCCCAGGCACGAAAGCCGGAGGGGTCCACGTGTGGCGGGGCGCTGACTCGCGGTCGTCTCGGCGGGGCGCAGCCGGTAGCGTGGCCGAAATGGCGTTCAGGCTCGGTGGTGGTACCCGAAGTGCGCAGGCGCACGAGGAACCCGAGGTTCGAGAGGACCAGGAGGAAGAGGAGGCGGAGGTGACCCCGCCCGCCGTGCCGCTCGCCATGGAGCAGCCGCTCTGGCCGCGCACCATCCCCGAACCGCACGAGGTCGACCGGCTCTTCGCTCAGGTGTTCGCGCTGGTCGCCGAGGGAATCGCCGGCGCCACGCACGCGCTGCTGGCGGGTGACCGCGACGCGGCCAAGGAGCTCGTCAAGCGTGACGAGGTGGTCGACAAGCTGATCAGCCAGATCATGAACACGGTGCAGAACGAGCTCGTGCACGGCGACACCACGGCGGACGAGCGCCGGGAGTACGTCGCCATCCTGCGCATGCTGCCCGACATGGAGCGCAACGGCGACCTGGCCGAGCACATCGCGCGCCGGGCCGCCCGCGGCCTCGGCGCTGAGATGTCCGCTCGCAGCCGCGGGCTCGTCGAGCGCATGGGCGAGGTCACGACCACCATCTGGCGCGAGACGGCGGATGCCTTCGCCGAGCGGTCGGCCGAGGCCGCCACCTACATCGACGACCTCGACGACGAGCTGGATGACCTCCACGTCACACTGACGGCGGAGTTGGTCGCGGGAACCATGCCCCTGCCCGTCGCCATCGAGCTGGCCATGGTGGCCCGCTTCTACGAGCGATTCGGTGATCACGCCGTCAACCTGGCCCGCCGTATGGCCAGCCTGGTCACCGGCGTTCCCGAGCCGGTGTCGTCGGGGGCCGACTGAGGAACTCGACCGACCGGGCCGGGGCGACCCCCGACGGCGCGACGCACGTCAGCCCCGCAGGGCCAGCAGCTCCTCGGCGATCTGCACCACGTTGAGCGCGGCGCCCTTGCGCAGGTTGTCGCCCGAGACGAAGAAGGCCAGTGAGTTGGTACCACCCTGGGCCCGCCTGATGCGGCCGACGTAGGAGACGTCGCGGCCGGTCGCCAGAAGCGGCGTCGGCAGCTCGGCCAGCTCGACGCCCGGCGCCCGTGCCAGCACCTCGGTGGCGCGCTCGGGGCTGAGGGGGCGCTCGAACTCCGCCACGATGGCCGCCGAATGGCCGGTGAAGACCGGCACGCGCACGCAGGTGGTGGTGACGGCGAGGTCGGGCAGGCCGAGGATCTTGCGGGACTCGCTGCAGTACTTCTGCTCCTCGTCCGTCTCGAGCGAGCCGTCGTCCACGATCTTGAACTGCAGCGGGATCACGTTGTACGCGATCGGGACCGGGTACACGGACGGGGGCGGGAAGTCGACCGCCCTGCCGTCGAAGGTGAGATCGGCGGCCCGGTCGGCCGTCTTGGCCAGCTGCTCGGACAGCTCGCGCACGGCGTCGATACCGCCGCCGGAGACGGCCTGGTACGACGCCACGATGAGCCGGGTCAGGCCGGCCTCGTCGTGCAGGGCCTTGAAGACCGGGATGGCGACCATGGTGGTGCAGTTCGGGTTGGCCACGATTCCCTTGGGGATCGACCGCAGCGCGTCTGCGTTGGCCTCGGGGACGACGAGGGGCACGTCGGGGTCGAGGCGCCAGGCCGACGAGTTGTCGATGACGGTGGCGCCGGCGGCGGCCAGCCGGGGCGCCAGCTCGCGGGAGACGGCGGCCGGGGCCGAGCACAGCGCGAAGTCGATGCCGGAGAGGTCGGCCGTCGCCGCGTCCTCCACCGTGATCTCGGTGTCGCCCCACGGGAGGGTGGAGCCGGCCGAGCGGGCGGAGGCCAGGTAGCGCATGGAGTCGACGGGGAAGGCGCGCTCGGCGAGGATGGCGCGCAGGACGACGCCGACCTGGCCGGTCGCTCCGACGATGGCGATGCGCATCCGCGAATTCTACGGGATGGCCGCCGGTCCCGATTCCGGGGGCTCGGGGGCGGGCTCGGCGACGATGGCGTGCAGCGTCGGCGTCGGCGTCGTGGCGTGCCAGACGTCCGCCAGCACGGCGAGCACCTGATCCGCCGCGCCGAACTCCCCGAGATGGCTCTCCTCCGGGCGCACGACGAACTCCACGTCGGGCAGGAGCGCGGCGGCGCGGCGCGCGTCCTCGAAGCGAACGAACGGGTCGGCGTCGCCGTGCCACCAGTACACCGGCACGGCCACGTCGGCCAGGTGGAAGCCCCACGGCCGGCCGAACAGGATGATGTCGTTCATGAAGGCGCGGCACTGGTGCCTCGTCCCGATCACCAGGTCGTCGATGAACATGGACTCGATCTCGGGTTGGCCCAGGACGCGGCGGTCGCCCTCCGGCAAGATCATGCCGAACGCGGTGAAGGCCAGGTGGGCTATCGGCGTCGCCACTTTGACCACATTGGTCAGGGCGGCACCGAGCGGGACGCGCAGAAGTGGCAACACGTCGTTGAACCGCTGGGCGTTGCCCAGCAGGCCGTGCGCCTCCTCCTCCTCTCCGGTCGTGGGCACGACCGGACCGAGCAACCCGGCCGCCACCACACGCGACGGCAGCTCGTGCGCGCAGGCCAGCGCGTAAGGGCCGCCCCCCGACATCCCGACCACCATGAAGCGCTCGTGGCCGAGCCGGTCGGCGACCGCGGCCACGTCGGGGGCCCAGTCGCGCATCTGGGCGTAGGTGTGGTCGGTGGAGTCGCCGACGCCGGGGCGCTCCAGGCAGACCAGCCGCAGGCCCAGCACCTCGGCGGCCCGGCGGCCGATCAGCGGGACCTGCCGGCGGGCGCCCGGCGTGCCGTGGAACCACAGCACCAACGGCCCGGTCGGGTCGCCGTACTCGGCGAAGCCCAGGCGGCGGCCGTCGGCCAGGGCGATGGTGCCCTCCAGGCGGGGCGGTGGGCAGGGCGCGACGCCGAGCGGTGACACGAGGTGGGTCCGTCCTTTGATCTGGTGTTTCGGTTTCCGGTGGAGGTTCGGGGGCGGGGCAACGGGCTTCTGCTACGTAACGCCGCTGGCGCCTGCCCCTTGTGGGGGCCGACCGGCCGGGGTCCCCCCCCGATTACTGGTCAGACCTCAAGCCGCCGCCGTCCCTCGAGGGCCCGCCCCAGCGTCAGCTCGTCGGCGTACTCGAGGTCACCGCCGACCGGGAGCCCACTGGCCAGGCGCGACACCACCACGCCCAGCGGCGCCAGCTCCCGGGCGACCAGCATGGCGGTGGCCTCCCCCTCGAGGGTCGGGTTGGTGCACACGATCGCTTCCCGGATGGCGCCCTCCCGGACCCGGTCGAGCAGCTCGGTCAGCTTGAGTTGCTCGCGGCCGATCCCGTCGAGCGGGCTCAGCGCGCCGCCAAGCACGTGGTAGCGACCCTTGAAGCCGGTGCGCTCGACGGCCACGATGTCGCGTGGGTCCTCCACCACGCAGATCACCTCCGCGTCGCGCCGGTCGTCGTCGCACACCGCGCACAGCTGGCCGATCTCGGCCACGTTGAAGCACACGGCGCACAGCGTCGTGCGCTCCTTGACGGCCACGATGGCGTCGGCCAGCCGCCGCGCGTCCTCGTCGGGAACCTTGAGGACGTGGAAGGCGATGCGCTGGGCCGACTTGGGACCGATACCCGGCAGTCGGCCGAGCTCGTCGATGAGCGCGCGGAGCGTTCCGGTGTACATCTAGCCGGCGACCTCGCTGGCCCCGGGGAACGCCTCCAGGAGGCGCGCCTCCGCGGCCTGGGCCTGGTCGCCCTCGTCCGCCGCGGCCGGCTGGTCGGCGTAGTCGGACGGGTCGAACGCCTCGTCGTCGGCGGGGTCGGCGTCGGCGACCGCCCGGCGACTGCGGCCACCGCCACCGCCGCCTGTCGGCCCGGGCGCCCGGGGCGGCGCGGCGCCACCCGAGGGCGGGCCGGCGGCGGCGTCGTCCACCTCGAGCACGAGCGTCACCGGCGTGCCGAAGTGCTCGGCGAGCTTGGCCTCGACCGCCGGCGCCATCTCGACGCAGCGGTCGCGGTGCGCCGCGTTGGGCAGAGCGAAGTGCGCGCCCGCGTCGTCGACGGAGACGAAGCGGCCGGCGCTGTAGAGCGCCTTGGCCCGGGCCGGCAGGGCGCGCAAAATGCCGTCGCCCCAGGCCTCGGTGAGGCTGTCCCGGTCGACACCGGCGGTGGAGGCCGGCCGGCCGGAGGACGGCGGGGCGATCGGCGCGGATGGCGCGGGTGGCGCCGCGTCGTCCGAGACCGCGTCGTCCGACGACGCATCGTCAGCCTCGACCGCCGGTACCACCGGGGCCGTGGCCTG
>DATNLP010000170.1:0-2458 GCA_035602795.1 Acidimicrobiales bacterium
GGGGTCGGGGTCGCACGGCTCGGGGTCGCACGGCTCGGGGTCGCAGACGACCCGCCCCAGTGGGCCGACCTACGCGCTGCGCTCGTCAGTGCCCACGACGGGGACCGCCAACGTGGCGTCGACCGCATCCATCTCCCTCACGTTCACCAAGCCGGTGGCGCTGCACAAGGTCACGCCCGTCCTGACGCCACATGTGGCCGGTTACTGGGTGCAGTCGACCCCGACGACGCTCAGCTTCGATCTCGCCGCTCCCCTGGTACCGGGGGTGCAGGAGCAGGTGACCGTGCCCGGCGGCACCTCGGGCCTCCTCGGGTCGACCGGTGAGGAGCTGGCCCGGCCGACGACGGTCACCTTCGACATCGCACCCGGCGACATGCTCCGGGTGCAGCAGTTGCTGGCGGAGCTGGACTACCTCCCTCTGAGCTTCACCCCGGCCGGGCCGCCGCCGTCGCCCTCGGAGCTGGCCGTCGACCAGGAGGGGTCGTTCGCCTGGCGCTGGGCGGATCAACCCTCCGAGCTGATGTCGCTGTGGATCCAGGGGCAGGAGAACGAAATCGTCAAGGCGGCCATCGAGTCGTTCGAGAACCAGAACGGCATCGGGGTGGACGGCATCGCCGGACCGGCGGTGTGGACGTCGCTGATCAACGACACCATCGACCACAAGGTGAACGCCACGCCGTACGTCTACGTGCTGGTGAACAAGGTGGAGCCCGAGAACTTGACCCTGTGGAACAACGGGACGGCCCAGTACGTGGGCATCCCGGTCAACACCGGCGCGCCGGGCGCCGACACGACGGACGGCTCCTTCGCCGTCTTCGAGCACGTGCGTTACTCCGACATGAAGGGCACCAATCCCGACGGCACGACGTACAACGACCCGAACGTCCCCTACGCCAGCTACTTCAACGGGGGCGACGCGCTGCACGGGTTCATCCGCTCCTCCTACGGCACGCCGCAGAGCAACGGCTGCGTCGAAATGACCTATGCCGACGCCTCCCTGGTGTACCCGCTGACGCCGATCGGGACACTGGTGACCGTCGAGGGGCCGAACTACGGGACGGCGCCACCGTCCACGACGACCACGTCCACGTCATCGACCACGACCACGACGGCACCGGCCGCCGCCGCCACGACGACCACGGCTCCCCCCGTTCCCCCGGCGACGACGCCGCCTGCTCCGACCGGTGGGACGGGGACGGGCGGGACGCCCTGACCGGCGGGTGAGCTGCGGCTCGGGTGCGAGACACCTCGGCCGGCCCTTGTCGAATGTCAGATGTCAGATGCCGGATGCCAGATGTCAGACGCCGGATGCCCGCTGCCAGATGCGACACGGTCCTGTCCGCTCGAAGCCCAGACGCTCCAGCCCCTCGAGCTCGGGTCCGGTGCCGTAGCCGACCAGGGGTACTCCGGGCCACAGCGCCGTCACCAGTCGCAGGCACCCGACCAGGTCGGAGACCTGGCCCGACCGTGCGAAGGCGTTGGAGAGTCCGACCACACCGGCGTCGTAGTTGGCCACCAGGCCGGCACGTATGCCGCCGTCTCCACCCGAGAACAGGAAGGAGACCCGGTCGTCCTCGAGCAGCGCGGAAGGGAAGACGCAGTCGCCGAACGACCAGTCCGGGGGGCGCTGGGCCCAGGCCGTCTCCCAGGCGCGCAGCTCGGCCACGCTTTCCACGCGTTGACCCGTCACGGGCTCCCCCACCTCGTTCTCCCCCGCTCCCGCTTGCCCACGCCCACGCGCATCGGGCGGCCGAAAGAACCACTCGGCGTCGATGAGCACGTCGAAGCCCAGGGGACGAAGGTCGAGCCGGTTGAAGCTGTCCTTGACGGACCACGGGGTGAACCCGGAGCGGTGATGTTGCTCGATGCACGCCAGCTGCGCCTCGAGCCCCTCCTCCCGCAAGGTCACCAGGTTGGGGTACAGCGGCAGGGTCGAACCGGCCTCGAGCAGCCAGTAGTCGTCGAAGAACGTCGACGCCATGCCGTGGGCGGCGCACGCCGTCCGACACCAATGGGCGTTGTTGGCCGCAGCCCGGCTCAGGCGGTCGTCCACCGCGCCAGCCTCGCGCCGCGCCATCGGCGCACGTGGCGACGGCGGCCTCAGCCGCTCCGACTGCCGTCCGGCGCTGGCTGGGGCGCGCGCGCGCTCTTGGCCCGACCGGGGCTCTTGGGGCGTGGCCGCTTGCGCTCCGGCCCGAGGCCGCGCAGTCGCTGCGCCACGTCGTAGGCGTCGGGGTCGGCCCGCAGGACCCGATCGAAGAAGTCCCGGGCCCGCGGGATGTCACCGGCACGCTCGTAGAGGTCTCCCAGCACGTACCACTGGCGGATGTGCCGGTCGGACGGGTTGCGCAGGGTCTTGGACGCGCCCGCCGTGGCCAGCATGGCGATGGCACCCTGGAAGTCACCGGCATCGGCCAACGAGGCCGCGGCGACGATCCTCCCCTCAGCCAGGACGTCG
>DATNLP010000011.1:0-27446 GCA_035602795.1 Acidimicrobiales bacterium
GATGCCGTGATGCATCGGCTGGAGCAGAAGGCAGGCATAAACCTGGAAGGAATGCGACTCGACGACATCGCTGACATAGCGGCCCGCATCTTCGATCACGTCTCGTCCTACCCGCTCAGACCGAAGCCCCCTCTCGACCCCACGCTGACGGACGCGAACCTCCGCCAACGCCAGGCTCTTTTCGGGGCGCTCGCGGACGTGACCGCGGAGTGGTCCCAGCCGGACCGTCGTTCCGCCGCCGCTCTGCTCGACGTTCTGTGGAGCGTGGCCACCTACGAGCGCCTGGTCTCGGACTGGGAGATGGGTCACGACGAGGCCGTCCGGACCGCCTCGTGGGCGATCGGCCTGGTCCGGGACGCCATTTGGAACGGGCAGCGGCCGACATAGTCCTCTGGCGCACCATCCGCCGGGCCTACACCACCTCGACCTCGCTCTTGCCGGACCGCCCGTGCCGGCGCGCCTGGCGCGATCCGACTTCCTCAATGACCTCGTTCGAGCGTTCGACGTCGAACTCGTTCCCGCTCGCCCGCAACTGAGCCAGGAGGCCGATGAGTTGGTCTCGCTGCGGTTCGGACAGGCCGATCCGTTCGTACACGATCGAGTTGAGGTCTTGGGTCGCGTCCGTGACGACCCGTTGGCCTCGCGGTGTGATCACCGCCAGCGTCGTGCGGGCATCCGAGGGATGGGGCACCCGCCGGACGAGCTTGTCGCGCTCCAGCCGGTCGATGATGTCCGTGACCGTGGCCGGCGGGATGCGCAGCGACTTGCTGATCCAGCTCAGGGTCAATGACGATTCGGGGTCCGTGGCCAGCCAGGCCAGCACCTCGTAACGGGCGAACGTGAGGTCGTGGTCCCTCATCACGTGGTTCACCTGATCGTTGAGGAGCTGGTAGGAGCGCAGGATCGCCGTGAAGACCGCCATCCCGGAGGCAGCTTCGGGATCCCAGCGCTCCAGCCAGACGCGACGCGATGCCTCGACGACGTCGAAAGGGGCGGCCTGGAAGCCCATCCGGCCAGGATACGGCGCCGGCGAACCGCTCTCAGGCTTCTGCGACGGGCGAACCACCGATGATCCCCTCCGTTTCGAGCGCGTCGATCTCGGACCGGGTGAGGCCGAGGCCGCCCAGGAGCTCCTCGTTGTGCTCACCGAGAAGCGGCGCGTGCCGTTGGTGCAGGCAGCCCGGGCCGCGTGAGAATTTCATCGGAAGCGTGCTGTAGCGCGACGTTCCGATCACCGGGTGGAGCACCTCTTCGAAGAAGTCACGGGACTCGAGTTGCGGAAGCTCGGGCTGCCGGTGGGGCTGCACCACTCTTCCGACCGGGACACCGAAGTCCCAGAGGCTCTCCACGATCACGCTGGCCGCCCGCTCGCGGCACCAGGCTCCGAGGAGCTGGTCGATCCGGTCGTGGTTGCGTCTCCGCCCTTCCGCCGTCGCCAGGGCAGGATCGGCGGCCCAGTCCGGCTCGCCGAGCGCCCGGCGGAGGGACAGCCAGTGCTCGTCGATGGCCACTGCGATGGCCACCCAGGCGTCGTCACGGCCGTCCTCGTCGGGCCCGGCCGCCTGATACAGGTTCTGTGGCGCCGCACACGGCCCCCGGTTGCCGTCGCGGGCCAGGACCGCCCCATAGGCCGAGAACTCGATCGGTTGCTCGGCGGCGACGTTGACCGCGGCGTCGACCATCGCGGTTTCCACGAGGCCACCCTCGCCCGTGCGGTCACGGTGTTCGAGGGCGAGCATGAGCCCGAAGAGGGCATGGAGCCCCGCGTTGGGGTCACCGATGCAATACGGCTCGAACGGAAGGAGGTCCCGATGTCCTGTCAACCACGTGAGCCCCGAGGCGTCCTCAATCACGAATGCAAAGGCGGCCTCGTCACGCCAAGGTCCCTCGAGGCCGAACCCGGGCATCCGGAGCATGATCAGATCGGGACGATCGGCCCGGAGCGTCTCGTAGTCGAGACCCAGTTGGTCCAGCACGCGTGGGGTGTAGTTCTCGATGACCACGTCGCACGTTCCGACGAAGCGACGCACAAGATCGATGCCCTTTGGCTCGCGCAGGTCGATGGTCAGGCTCTTCTTGTTGGTGTTGAGCGCGGCAAAGATCGGACCCCGTTCCCAGTAGCGCTCCTCCGTTTGCGGGACCCCACCGACCAGGCGGGCCCCGTCGGGCCGGGCCGCCGACTCGAGGTGGATCACCTCGGCACCCAGGAGCGCCAGCACGTGCCCGGCGAGTGGGCCCGCCCAGTACGAGGTCATGTCGAGGATCCGCAGCCCCTCGAAGGGGAGCGTCGACGCACCGCCGGCAGAGCGCCCAGCCGATTGCTCACGTGGCAGGATGCCGTCGATCGGCAGCTCTCCGAGGCTGGGGGCGGGTGCGGGCGGACGGAGGCGGGCCGCCCCCAGCCGGAACGGCGGCGCCGGATTGGCCGCCCCGTCCCGCGGGTTGACCGTGAACGTTTCCCGGTCGCGGAAGTGCTCGAACGTTGCGATGTTCGAGCCGTTGGCGACGGGAGCGTTGGGGATGCGGAAGGCCGAGGCCAGGTCCAGGACCTCGTCGACGGTGTGCGCGGCGATCCAGGCGTCGATGATGGGCGCCAGCTTCGTCCGGTCGAGGAAGAGCGACCGGTCCTCCATCCACTCCGGGTGCTCGACCATGACGCAGAAATCGAGCCACTGCTGCCCGGTCCCGCACCCCAGTCCGACCAATCCGTCCTTGGCCGCGCCGACACCCGGGGTCGGGATGAACCGCTTGCGTCGCATCGGCCGACCGAGCTGGTCGTTGAACGTCACCGGGTAGTAGGTCAGGCACATGGCCAGGGCTTCGAGCATCGACACGTCGACGAGCTGGCCGTTCGGGTTCCGGCGCCGGATTGCGGCCAGGGTCCCGATGGCGGCGAAGACGCCGGAGAGCCATTCGCCGACCTGCCCACCGACGTGCACCGGGGCGCGGTCTGGGAGCCCTCGCGCCAACCCGACGATCCCTCCGGACCACGCCTGGAGGGTGAACTCAGTGGCGGCCTTGTCGCTCCATGGCCCCTCGAGACCGAACGGGGTGATGGAGGAGACGATCAGGTGAGGGTGGCGGCGCAGGATTTCACGGGGCTCCAGCGATGCCTCTTCGGCTACGGGCGACCCACGCGACCAGACGACTGCGTCCGCCGAGGCCAGGAGCTGTTCCAGCGAGACCCGATCGTCGGCGTTCTCCTCATCGACGACGACGCTCTGCTTCGACGCGGCGAGGAAGTTGAAGAGGGCGCCGTCACCGCCCGCCGGGATGGCGGCGCCGGAGGCCGACCAGCGGCGCAGCGGATCTCCGGCGGGTGCCTCGACTTTTATGACCTCAGCACCGGCGTCGGCCAGCAGTTTGGTGCAATACGCGCCCCCGATCCACGTCGACAGATCGACGACCCGGAGCCCGCCCAGCGGCGGCGCCGACGGAGAGGTACCACCCGGACCGTCCGGGGGAGCCGGGCTCACGTCAGTCGTCTTCGGGACGCCGACGACCCGACTGGCTGAGGCGCCACTCGGGTGGGTACCAGCTGTCGTTGTCCTTGACCGCCAGGTTCAGCCCGGCATCCATCGTTTCCTGGCTGAGCGTGGCTCGCTTGCCGTCGTCGTCGCTGCGCAGCTGGCCGCCCATGGATTCCAGCCATGCACTGAGGAGGCTGCCCATGTACTCGCCCTGCTGCTGCTTCATAACCTCGAAGAACACCTTCTGCATGAACACGGTGTCGGTGGGCCGCGTGCGCGCGCAGGCCCGCGCGTACTTCTCCACCTCTGCTTCGAGCTGGTCACGGGGCACGACGCTGTTCACGAAGTTGCAGTCATACATCTGCTCCGCGGTGAAGGGACGACCTGTGAACACCATCTCCTGGAACTTGCGCAGCCCCATCATCATCGCCCACTGCCACATGCGCGGTGCGTAGCCGACGTAGCGGAATGCCGGATGGCCGAAGAGCGCGTCGTCGGAGGAGATCACGATGTCGGCATCGCCGGCCTGGTAGAAGTGCCAGCCGTAGCAGTAGCCCTTGACCTCGAGGATGCTGATCTTCTTGAAGTCCTGGAGGCTTCGGCAGCCCGACCTCGTGTTGCCGTACCAGTGCAGGAGCGACGCTCCGGCGCGATACGAGCGCGGGGGTGGCATGGTGACGTCGTCATCCTCGTCGAGACCGAACTCCTCGTACAGCGCGGTGCCCTCGGCCTGCTTCGCCATCAGCTCGTCGAGGTCGGCGCCCGTTCCGAGGTGGTCGCCGACGCCCCGCACCACCAGGACCTTGACGTCGTCGTCAATGCTCGCCTTGAAGATCAGGTCTGCGTAACGCCGGCGAGCGGCGATGGTGGGGATATTGAGTTGGTCGGGTCGGTTCAGGGTGATCGTCGCTATGCGGGTGCTGGGATCCTTCTCGTAGAGGATGATCTCCTCGGCCGGTGGGACGTCGACGTCGGTCACGTCAAGAGCTCCTTCCAGTGCGAAGCGGGGTCGTCGAGAGGGCCTCCGGCCCGTCCGTCGTGATGACGACCGGTTCCTGGCCGTACACCCCGCCGACGCCGTCCTGCCAGACGTAGGCGGTCAGGGCCAGCACCATCCCGGTCTCGAGCTGTTGCTGGGCGGCCTCGGCGGGCAGGGAGTGGGTCACGAGGGGAAGATCGAAGCCCAGGCCGAGCCCCCTGGCCACGGGCATGGGCGGGGGGGCGACCCCGGCGGCGTCGTAAGCGGCCAGGAGGTCCGACGTTGCCGCGCCGGGGCGGCAGGCCGCCACCAGGCGATCCCACAGCTCGTCCCGGGTCGCGAACAGCTCGGCGGCCATGCCGCTGTCGTTCCCGACGACGTGGGTCCGACCGAGCTCGCCCACGTAGCCGCCGACGATCACGCCGGCGTCGAAGGCCACCAGGTCTCCCTCCTGCACGGGCACGTCGCGACTGGTGCGGTGCCAGGGGCGCCCGCGCGATGTCGTCCACGCGACGTCCTGCGTGGAGGGGGTGGTGATGCCGGCAGAGGCCATCGCCTCCATGAACACCCCGGTGAGCTGTCGCTCGGTGATCCCTGGCGCGAGCGCCGACTCCGCGGCATGCAGCGAGCGCTCGGCGATGCGCACGGAGGCGCGGATCGCTTCCACTTCCTCGGTCGTCTTCACCCGGCGGACCCGGCGCAGCATGGGCTCCCCGTCGACCAGCTCGGCCGACGGGAAGGCCTTGGGCAGGAGGTTCGAGGAGGACAGCGACATGCTGTCGGTGGCCACCACCCGAGCCGTGGCCGCACCGTCGATCTTCCGGAGCGCCTTGACGAAGTTGGCGCCGTTGAAGGAGATCCCGTACAGGTTCTCGTGAGGGATGTCCTCGGGGATGCCCTCGTCCCACGTGCTCAGCAGGTGCACCGCCCCGGTGGCACGTTCGAGCACGCAGCCGGGACCGAAGGCGCGCGACCCGGCCATCCAGAGCCGCGGCGCGCCCGACACGTAGCGAGCGTTCGCTTCCCGACCCACGACGAGCAGGTCGATTCCCTCCGCCTCCATGGCGGCGAGCACGCGTGCCCGTCGCGCGTGTCGAAGAAGGGCGTCGTCGGGGAGTACGTCGGTGACCGTCACCGGCTGCTCAGAAGGGATCGTAGGGGTAGTCGGTCATCGGCTCCCACCCGTCGCCCGTGATGAGGAGCACCTCCTCGGAGCGGTAACCGGCGGCGCCGTCGTCCCACACGATCGGCTCGAGAACCAGGACCATGCCCTCGGCAAGGACGAGCGTGGCGTCGAACGCCTCGCCGATGTCGCTCCCCACATAGGGCATCTCCGCGCTGTCGATGCCGAGTCCGTGCCCGAGATAGAAGTGGGGCATCCAGGGCTTCACGCCTCCGGCGGCGTCGATCGCCGCCCCAGTGAGGTCCGCCGCGGTCGACCCGGCGCGGGTGACGTCGAGGACGGCGGACATGATCGCCTGCCAGCGCTCGAATTGCGCGCGCTGCCGGGCATCCGGATCCCGTCCCACGACCCAGGTTCGCCCGAAGTCGGAGTGGAAGCCGCCATAGCTGATGCCAGTGTCGACCCAGAGCACGTCCCCCTCGGCGAGCTCGCGCTCTGTCGTGAGGAGCGGGCATGCCAGGTCGCCCGTCGTCGTCCATGGCCCATCGGCCATTCTCGGCGGCATCACCTGCCAAATCGGATCGAGAATGTTGGCATCGGCACCGGCATCGAAGATCGTGCGCAGGAAGGCCGCGGTAAGGTCAGTCTGACGGACGCCCGGCGCGATGCGGGCTTGCACCTCGGCGATGGCCCGTTCCGTGATCCGCAGTCCTGTGCGCATGCACGACAACTCATCGGGCGTCTTCGTCGCCTTCGCCTTGCTGATCACACGACCGCCGTCGACGGGCGGCTCGTGGGCGAAGAGGATCGATCGTTCGCGGCGGAGTGCATTCGTCCATTCGTCTATCGCGACGACGGCATGAGCAGGCAGGAGCTCCGCCAGTCGTGCCGCGAAGAGCTGTACCCCTTCGTCGAAGTCGAGGTAGACCGGGCCGTGGAGATGATCGGAGGGCAGCTCCGTGAGGAGCCGGTCGTCCTCACGCATCGGGGAGAACAGGTGCGGCCACTCGTCGTCCGCGAGGACCAGGGCGACAGGCTGTTCGAAGTTCGCCCGGCCCGAGTCGGCCAGCGGCCAAATCGCCCCCGTGGCGTACACGACGTTGGTGTTGCCCAACAGCACCAGCGCGTCGAGATTCTGCTCGCGCATGGCGGCATGGATCCGGTCCATCCGCTCCCGGCGCATGCGGGCGAGGTCCGGCGTGGCCGGGAACAGCTTCGGTGCCACCGAATTCATCAGGCCCGCCGGCATCAGCTGTCCACCCCGAGGTAGCGCTTGATGTTGCCGCTGACGATGGCCGTGGCCGCCTCGGACCCCACGGCACCCACCACCTCGGCCAGCGACTGGTTGCTGTAGCCGTACGTGCTCTCGTTGTGGGGGAAGTCGGTGGACCACATGACCCGGTCGACGCCGATGCGAGCCAGGAGGGCGAGCCCGAGTCGGTCGACCATGAACGAGGCGCACATGTGGGTGTCCCAGTAGTACGTCGGCTCGTGCTCGATCTTCAGGTCGTTGAGGTGCCGGAAGGACGCCGCAATGTGGTCGGCGTCCTGCAGGGCCGAGGGCACCCAGTTGATCCCGCCCTCGAACCAGCCGATGCGCAGCCCCGGATGCCGGTCGAGAATGCCGCCGAACACGTACTTGGCGAAGGTGTCACGGAACGGCGCCACCGATTGGAACATTCCGATGCTCACTGCGTTGTGCTCGTTCGGCGTCGCGGGAGGACTCTCACCGATGTGGTGCGAGACGGGGACCTGCGCCTCCTCGATCGCCTCCCAAACGCTGTCCATCGCCGCGCTCGCATAGTCGATCGGGCGCTTCTCCAGATCCTTCCCGGGAGAGAGGGGCATGAGGAACGTCTTCAGCCCCAGCGCCTTGAGCTCGGCCAGCGTGCGCCGTGCTCCCTCGGCGTCCCACCAGTTGATAAGCCCGACGCCGAAAATGCGGTTGTTCGAGCGCTCCTGGACCTCCGCGATGTGCTCGTTGTAGATCCGGAAGCAGAGCTCGCGGACCTCCCGGTCCGGCCATCCGAACAGGGCGAGGACGGAGTTCGGGAAGGCCAGTTCCCGTGAGATGCCCTCGGACTCGAGGGCGGCGAGCCGCGCGTCGACGTCCCCCGTGTGCGACCCGGAGACCGGGTCGTACTGGGTGAGCACCTCTACGAACTCGGGCACCAGGAGCGACTTCCCGTCCAAGCCCAGGACCCACCCGCCGTCGACGTTCATCACGCGGGGGGCCCTGTCCTTCATGCTGTCGGGAAAGCGCTCGTAGAAGATGTCCTCGGCCAGCGAGATGTGATCGTCGGCCGAGAACACCTCGGTCCCGGGCGGGAGCCCGACGTCGACGACCGGTCCGGGATGACGATCTTTCGGGGCCCCGAGGCCCTCGGCCGGATAGGTGAGCGTCCTTGAGTCGCCGGTCATCATCCCCCCGCTTCACTCGTTGACGGTTGCCGGCAGATTACTTCGGTTCCGTAGCAATCGTCAACGGACCCTGCTAGCTTGCTCCGACGCTGAAGGTGTTCGGGGGAGGTCAGAGAGGTCGTGACATGACGACGTGGGACTCCACCGTCGACGTCGTGATCGTCGGGTCCGGCGGTGGCGGCATGGTGGCGGCGCTGGCCACGGCCGCACAGGGTGCGAGCGCACTGGTGCTCGAGAAGCAGGCCCTGATCGGTGGCTCGACTGCGATGTCGGGCGGGATCGTGTGGGTCCCGAACAATCCGGTGATGCGGGCCCTCGGGGTCCCGGACTCCTACGAGGACGCCTTCGCCCACTTCGAGGCCGTCGTGGGCGACGTCGGACCCGCTTCGTCCTTCGAGCGCCGGCATGCCTTCTTGACGGCGGGGCCCGAAATGATCTCGTTCCTCCAGGGTTGCGGCGTGCGCTTCACCTACTGCCGGGGCTACAGCGACTACTACTCCGACGCCAAGGGCGGCCACGACCTCGGGCGCGGAATCGAGCCGGTCCCCTTCGACGGACACGTGCTCGGGGGATGGCTCGAGAAACTGCAGGCAGGCCTGGCCCAGAGCCTGGGTCTGGCGGTGATGACGAACGAGGCGCGCTCCCTCTCCAACTACAACCGCAGCCTCGGTGCCTTCGCCGTCTCGGCCCGGGTGGTGATCCGGACCTACACGGCGCGACTCCGCCGGCAGGCGCTGCTCACGAACGGCGCGTCGCTGATCGGGCAGATGTTGCGTGTGGCCCTCGAGCGGGGCATCCCGATCTGGCCCGAGGCTCCCGTCGAGGAGCTGATCGTCGAGGACGGCCGCGTCATCGGGGTCCGCACCGTGCGGGAAGGATCCCCGTTCCTCGTCCGCGCCCGCCAAGGCGTACTGCTGGCGTCCGGCGGGTTCGCCCACAATGCCGAGATGCGCCAGCAGTTCGGCGGTGACCAGCCCAATCGCGCTCGATGGTCGATCTCCAACCCCGGCGACACAGGCGAGGTGCTCCAGGCGGCGATGCGGATCGGCGCCAAGACGGATCTCATGGACGAGGCGTGGTGGCTCCCGTCGCCACGGACGGGTCGGTTCGGGCAATCGACTCTCGATCAAGCCCGGCAGCGCCCCCGGACCATCTACGTCGATGCCGCCGGTCACCGGTTCGTGAACGAGTCGAACTCCTACATGGAGGTCGGCAAGGAGATGTACGCCCGCGACAAGACGAGCCGTGCCGTTCCCTGCTGGCTGATCTTCGACGATCGCTACCGGAAGCGCTATGCGCACCAGCGTTCTCGTCCCGGCCGGTTCCCGCGTCAGCTGTTCGAGAGCGGCATGCTCAAACAGGCCTGGACGCTCAATGACCTCGCCAGCCTGTGTGGCATCGACGCCGCCGGCTTGTCCGTGACCGTCGAACGATTCAATGAGCACGCTGCCCGCGGCGTCGACCCTGACTACGGGCGCGGCGAGTCCGCCTACAACCGTGCCCTGGGCGATCCCAACCCCAGGGTGCATCCCTGCCTGGGGCCGATCGACGAGCCTCCGTTCTACGGGGTCCAGGTCGTGCCCGGCGACATCGGCACCTGCGGCGGCGTGCTCACCAGCGAGCACGCGCAGGTGCTCGACCAGGACGACCGGCCCATACCTGGCCTTTATGCCACGGGCAACGGCACCGCCACCGTCATGGGCCGCCACTACCTCGGTCCGGGCGCCAGCATCGCCAACACCATGATCTTCGGCTACGTCGCCGCCCGTCACGCCACGGGACAGGCGTCCGCTGCGCCATGAGGATGCTCAGCCCAGCGTGACGCCGTCTCGCCGGACCGAAATGGCATGGCTCGGGCACTTGCGTGCCGCGGCGACGACCAAGTCCTCGGGTGACGCGGCAGGGTCGATGACGAAGGCGACGCTGTCGCCGTCGAGGTCGAAGACACCCGGGGCTTCGTACACACAGTTGCCCGAGCCGATACACAGGTCGCGATCGATCTCGACTTCCAAGCCCATGGAACAGATCGTATGCATTCAGACGCCAGATCGGGGTGGCCCATGAGCGAGTTCAAGGATGTCAACTTCTTTGCCGACCGGTCGGTCCAGGACGACCCCTATCCCTACTTCGACTGGGTGCGGGAACAGTCCCCGGTGTGGCGCGACCCCAACTACGGGGTGTTCGTCATCACGGGCCATCCGGAGGCGATGACGATCTACGGCGACCCGGCATCGTTCCCCCCGAACGACCTGCCATCGGGGACCTACTCGTCGTGCAACGTCGTGAGCGGCACCTTCGTGAAGTTCTCGTCGCCCCTCGCAGGCGACGACGTGAGCGACACCATTGTGAAGTGCCGCAACGAGCTGCCCTTCAGCGACCAGCTCCCCGCTTTCGATCCGCCGAACCATACGGCGCACCGGCATCTCCTCATGCGGCTCATCACGCCGAAGCGCCTCAAGGAGAACGAGGACTTCATGTGGCAGTTCGCGGACCACCTCATCGACCGGTTCATCGACGATGGATCGTGCGAAATGGTGGGTGCCTACGCCGAGCCCTTCACCCTCACCGTCATCGCCGACCTCGAAGGGGTGCCCGAGTCGGATCACTCCCTGTTCCGCGAGCGCCTGTCCACCGCGCACCAGGACGTGTCCCACAAGCCGCTCGAATTCCTCTACGAGCGGTTCACGGGGTACATCGAGGATCGGCGGCGCCAGCCCCGGGCCGATGTGCTGACGGGCCTGGCTGCGGCGACCTTTCCGGACGGGTCGACCCCGGACGTGAAGGACGCCGCGCTCATCGCGGCCAACCTCTTCGCTGGTGGCCAGGAGACCACGGTGCGGCTGCTGTCCTTCGCGCTCCGGATGCTGGGGGAGAGGCCTGACCTGGAGGACCAGGTCCGAGCTGATCGAGAGCGCATCCCGAACTTCATTGAGGAGACGCTCAGGCTGGAGAGCCCGCTACGCACGCAGTTCCGCATGGCGCGGGTGCGCACCACTCTCGGCGGTGTCGAGATCCCGGCCGGGGGCACCGTCATGCTCGTGCCCGGTGCGTGCAACCGCGACCCACGGCTCTTCGAGAATCCGTACGAGTTCGACATCGACCGCCAAAATGCGCGACAGCACATCGCCTTCGGCCACGGCATCCACACCTGCGCCGGGGCGCCGCTGGCCCGCGCCGAGGGCCGGGTGACCCTCAACCGTTTCCTCGACCGGACGTCGGACATCTCGATCTCAGAGGAACATCACGGACCGGCCGGAGCTCGGCGCTACGACTACCTGCCGACCTTCTTCCTGCGCGGCCTCGAACGGCTCTACCTGGATTTCGACCACGCCGGCTGACGCCGTTGCGGTTCATTGAACGTCACCCCGTGGTGTTCGTGGGCTCCTGTGACCCCACCGCCTGGGACATGATCAGCTTCGTCTGCGCGTAGGGCGGCCCGGCGGTGGTTCCGCCGTCGATCGGCATGACGATGCCGGTGATCTGGGCGGCGCGGTCACTGGCCAGGAAGACCACGGCGTTGGCCACGTCCTCCGGCTGGGCCTGTCGCTCCAGCGGCTGCATGTAGCGCAGGACGGGGCCCATTTCGTAGGTGGTGATGCCTGTGCGGATGTGCGCCGGCGTAATGCAGTTAACCCTGATGGCGTAGGGCGCGAGGTCGACGGCCATGCACTTCGTCGCGTGAGCGATGGCCGCCTTCGAGGCACGGTAGGAGATCATGCCGGAGCCGGCGTTGATGGCGGCAATCGAGGCATTGTTGATGATGCAGCCACCCCCGTGGTCCTTCATGTACCGGCCGGCGCGTTGGGAGCCTGCGATCACTCCGAAGAGGTTGACGTTCATGATCTGTGCGAAGTCTTCGAGATCGTCCGGCAGGAATCGCTTGAGCGGGCTCCCGATTCCCGCGTTGTTGAACATGATGTCCAACGCACCGAAGCGTTCGACGGTGAAATCAACCAGCGCCTGCACCTGATCGATGTCGCTCACGTCGGTCTGTTTGAAGGCCGCGGCGTCTCCGATCCCGTCGGCCACCTCCTGCCCGCCTTCGGCGTCGACGTCCCCAATCACGACCTTTGCCCCTTCGGCCGCCAGGAGCTCGCCGGTCGCCCGGCCTATGCCGCCCGCTCCGCCGGTGACGATCGCCACCTTTCCGGCCAGTGTCTGCACGTTCATATCGTGACCATAGGTTCTCGCCAGACGTCCGTGCGTCAGCCTCTGGCGTCGTCGGGCGTCAAGCCTTCGGGCACCCAGCGCGGCGGCCGCTTCTCCATGAAGGCCAGCATCCCCTCACGCGGCTCCTCCGACTCCTCTAGCGCCCAGAACATGGTCTGGTAGTCGATCAACCCGTAGCGCTCGTTGAGCATGCGCTTGACGTGCGTGCGCGCCATGGGCGGGGTCTGCAGGATTTCGCGCACCGCCTCCATGGCGGCGTCGCGCAACTGGTTGTGGGGGACGACCCGCGAGATCAGGCCGATGCGCAGTGCCTCGGCGGCGTCGAACCGTCGGGCCGACAGCAGCAGGTCGCGCGCCACGGCGATGCCCACGTGGGCCGGCAGCACGGCGGCGTAGGTGGCGTCGGGGATGCCCCGCAGGAGCTCGGGCACCCGGAACGTGGCCCGGTCGCTGGCCACGCAGATGTCGGCCAGCATGGCGATGAGCAGCCCGCCCGCCTGGCAGATGCCGTTCACGGCGGAGACGACCGGGGCCCGGCTGTCGCGGATGGCCAGGAAGGGGAGGATGTCGTGGCCGATGTCGGGGGTGGGCTCGTCCCCGTCCTCTTGTCGCCCGCCCAGGTCGCCGCCGGGCGCGAAGACGTCGCCCGTCCCGGTGATGATCAGCGCGGCCAGGTCGGGGTCGCTGTTCACGAGTCGCACGGCCCGTTTGATCCCGAAGTACATGGCGGGCGTCAGCGCGTTGCGGGCCGAGGGCCGGTCGATGATGCACCAGGCGACTGGTCCCTCGCGTTCGAAGCGAAGTCCGGCCGCACCCAATTCGTTCGCCACCTTGTCCTCCATCGTGTGCCGTCGGGACGGACACTACTGTCACGACGCCGGAGTTCTTCACCCGACCCGAGGGAGCAGCGGATGACCGATGTTGACGTGAAAGGCCTCTTGGACCCTGAGTTAGGGCCGATCCTGGGCGCGTTCGAGCTGCCGCAGATGGACGCCGTCGCCGTGGCGGCCATCAGGTCCGCCCCGTTCCCGGCTCCGGCGCTCTCGGGAGCCGTCACCCGCACCGAGCACGAAGTGCCGGGCGACCCTCCGGTCCCGGTGCGCGTGCACCGCCCAGCGGGCGTCGAGGGCCCGCTTCCCGCCATGGTCACCATGCACGGCGGTGGCTACGTCATCGGTTCCTACGACATGGACGACCCGTTGCTGGACCGCTGGTCTCCGTCCCTGGGGCTCGTCGGGGTCTCGGTCGAGTACCGACTGGCGCCCGAGACGCCGTACCCCGGACCGCTCGAGGACTGCTACGCCGCCCTGCGCTGGACCTACGACCACGCAGACGAGCTGGGCATCGACCCTTTGCGCATCGGTATCTACGGACTGAGCGCCGGCGGGGGACTGGCGGCCGGGCTCGGGCTCCTGGCCCGCGATCGCGGCGAGGTTCCGCTGGCCTTCCAGTTCCTCGACTGCCCGATGCTCGACCGGCGCGGGGTGACGCCGTCCATCCGGGCGCAGGGGCTCTACGTGTGGAATGCGGCGTCGAACGAATTCGGCTGGCGCTCGTACCTGGGTGACCTCTACGGGAGCGACGACGTCCCGCCCTACGCGTCGGCCACCGGGGCCACCGACCTGGCCGGCCTCCCTCCGAGCTGTGTCGTCGTCGGCGCCATCGACGGCTTCCGCGACGAGAACATCGACTACGCCCAGCGCCTGTGCCAGGCCGGTGTCGACTGCGAGCTGCACGTCATTGCCGGGCTTCCGCACGCATACATGCTGGCGCCGGACGCGGCCGCCGTGAAGGACGCGGAGCGCTGCAAGGAGGACTGGCTGGCCCGGCAGCTGGCGCGCCTGGCGGCCGGCTAGAGCTTGCCGGCGCCACCCGAACGGGCGCGGATCATGGCGTCCTGGACGAAGGACGCCGCCAGCTGCCCGTTGGCGCGGAAGATGTCGCCGCGGCCGTAGCTGCGGCCGTGCCCGGCGTAGGCGCTCACCTGCTGCAGCAGATGCCACTCGCGCGCCGGGCAGGGCTCGTGGTAGGTGAGCGTGTGGCTGAGCACGCCCGTCGAGAGGGTCTGGTGCGCCTGGGCCTGACCCACGCCGGCATGCGGCCGCATTGCGGTGCCGATGAGGAAGCCGTCGGTCGAGTAGGCGACCAGGGCCTGGTCGGTGGCCGGGTTGTCGGGGGCCCCGGCGAAGCGCACCCAGACGTCGAGCTCGGCCGGGCCGACCAGGTCGGGGTCGCTGATGTCGACGGCGCCGACGATGCCGATCTCCCACACGCCCTCGCCGCGGATGTCCCCGGCGACGTCCTCGGGCCGTGAGCCGCCGCGGGGCTCGTCGGCATGGCGAATCACGTCGTCCTCGTCGGCGCTGAGAAGCACGAGTGAGCGCGTGCAGATGGTGTCGCCCTGGCTGATCGTCACCGTGCTGGAGGCGACCGAGCGGCCGGCGTGCATCCGCTCCACGGTGACGTCGAGCGGCGTGTCGGGCTGGGCCCCACGGGCGAACACGGTGTGCAGGGTCTTGACCGTCTTGCCGTCCTGCCCGGCCAGCCCGGCCATCACCGACTGGGCCAGGAGCTGGCCTCCGAAGACGATGCCGTGCTCGGACGGCAGGCTGGTGGCGCAGTAGCGGTCCTCACCGAGGGGCTCGAGGGTCAGCGCCTCCATGAACTCGTCAATGGTGGACATAGGTCGGGTCTCCTTGTCTCGGAACGGTGCGGTCCCCGGGTTTGCGGCGCCCCACTCTGCCGGATGGCGGCCCGGCGGGGGAGGTCCGGCCCCGGCGCCCAGGGCGGGGTGGCAGCGCCAGGCCGGTACCCTGACTCCCGCGTGACGATAATGCCATTTTTGACGACGACGTCAAAGTCAGATACCCTCGAAAAGCGGGCGTACCAGGCACGTGCCGGGGTAGCGCCGGCTGTGTCACGCTCTGGCGCGCCCGCCCGCGCCGAGTGGGTTCGATGCGGATGACGAGAGGAAGAGGACCATGGCCGAGGCAGTGAAGGTCAACCCCGAGCAGCGCATGCTCATCGACGGGAAGCTGGTCGACGCCGACTCCGGCAAGACCTTCGACAACGTCAATCCGGCCACCGAGGAGGTCATCGGCCAGGTGGCCGACGCCTCCGCCGACGAGATGCGACGGGCCATCGACGCGGCCCGCCGGGCCTTCGACGAGACCGATTGGGCTACCAACCGCGCCTTTCGCAAGCAGTGCCTCGAGCAGCTGCACGAGGCGCTCAACGCCGAGGCGGAGGAGCTGCGCGAGCAGCTGATCCAAGAGGTGGGCTGTCCGTACATGACGACCCAGGGCCCGCAGCTCGATGCGCCCCTGTCCGAAGCGCTGGCCTGGCCCGCCAAGGAGATCGACAACTTCGAGTGGGAGACGGTGCTGCCCGACGCCATGGGCATCACGGGCAACGTCGACGCCCGGCGCATCTGGCGCGAGCCGGTCGGCGTGGTCGGCGCCATCATCCCGTGGAACTTCCCGGTCGAGGTCACGCTGCACAAGGTCGGCCAGGCCCTGGCCACGGGCAACACCATGATCGTGAAGCCGGCACCCGACACGCCGTGGAACGCCACGTTCCTCGGCCGGCTCGTCGCGGAGAAGACGGACATCCCAGCCGGCGTGATCAACGTGGTGACGTCGTCGGACCACCTGGTGGGGGAGGAGCTGACGCTGTCGCCCAAGGTCGACCTGATCAGCTTCACCGGTTCCACCGCGGTTGGTCGTCGGATCATGGAGAAGGGCGCCGCGACCATGAAGCGCACCTTCCTGGAGCTGGGCGGCAAGTCGGCCACCATCGTGCTCGAGGACGCCGACCTCGGTCTGGCCTCCATGATGGGCATGGGCGCTTGTTTCCACGCCGGGCAGGGCTGCGCCATTCAGACGCGCATGCTGCTGCCGCGCTCGCGCTACGACGAGGGCGTCGAAATGCTCAAGGGCATGTTCGCCGCCGTGCCCTACGGCGAGCCGCACCGCCAGGACGTGATCATGGGCCCCCTCATCTCGTCCAAGCAGCGCGAACGGGTGCTCGGCTACATCGAGAAGGGGAAGGCCGAAGGCGCCACGCTGGCGGTGGGCGGCGGTCGTCCCGCCGGTGAGGAGTTCGCCAAGGGCTGGTGGGTCGAGCCGACGCTGTTCACAGACGTAGAGAACTCAATGACCATCGCGCAGGAGGAGATCTTCGGGCCGGTGCTCGTCGTCATCCCCTACGAGGACGAGGAAGACGCCGTGCGCATCGCCAACGACAGCATCTACGGACTGTCGGGCGGCGTGTTCGGCGGTTCGCTCGAACACTCGCTCGAGGTGGCCAAGCGCATCCGCACCGGTGGCGTGAGCGTCAACGGTGGCGCACCCTACGGCCCCGACCTGCCCTTCGGCGGCTTCAAGCACAGCGGGATCGGGCGGCAGAACGGCAAGCCCGGCTTCGAGCAGTACCTCGAGGTCAAGTCAATCTCGTACCCGGCCGGCTAGCCGGAGATCACGGGGGGACACGGACATGACCATCGCCAGCGAGCAGGGCCTCTATTACGACCCCTACGACTTCGACATCGACGCCGACCCCTACCCACTGTGGAAGCGGATGCGCGACGAGGCGCCGCTGTACTGGAACGACAAGTACGAATTCTTCGCGCTGAGCCGTTGGGACGACGTCGACGCGGCCATGCTCGACTGGAAGACGTACATCTCGGGTCGAGGCTCGGTGCTCGAGTTGATCCGGGCCAACGTGGAGATGCCGCCAGGCATGATCCTCATGGAGGACCCACCCATCCACGACCTGCACCGCTCGCTGCTGTCGCGGGTCTTCACGCCCAAGAAGATGATGGCGATCGAGCCGCAGGTCCGCGCCTATTGCGCCGAGGTTCTGGACCCATTGATCGGGACAGGGGGCTTCGACTTCATCAAGGACCTGGGCGCCTTCATGCCCATGCGCACGATCGGCATGCTGCTCGGGATTCCCGAGGCGGACCAGGAGGCGTTGCGCCAGCGGATTGACGAGGGCCTCCGGCTCGAGGAGGGCGCGGAGCCGACGCCGAACTTCGACGCCGAGGCCCATGCCGAGGTATTCGGCGAGTACATCGACTGGCGGGCTGCCAACCCGTCGGATGACCTCATGACCGAGCTGTTGACCGCGGAGTTCGAGGACGAGACGGGCACCGTGCGGCGGCTCACGCGGAGCGAGGTCCTCGTCTACACGAGCCTGCTGGCCAGCGCGGGCAACGAGACCACGACCCGCCTTATCGGCTTCACGGGCGAGGTGCTGGCCCGGCACCCGGACCAGCGCCGCCAGGTGGCCGAGGACCGGACACTGGTGGCAAACACCGTCGAGGAGCTGCTGCGCTTCGAGTCCCCGTCGCCGGTGCAGTCGCGCTACGTGATCCGCGACGTGGAGTGGCACGGCCAGACGGTGCCCGAGGGGAGCGTGCTCGTGCTGCTCAACGGGTCGGCCAACCGAGACGAACGGCACTACCCCGACGGCGACTCGTTCGACATCCATCGGGAGGTCGGACGCCACCAGGCCTTCGGCTACGGCATCCACCTGTGCCTCGGCGCCGCCCTGGCCCGGCTGGAGGGACGGGTGGCGTTGGACGAGGTGTTGACGCGGTTCCCCGAGTGGGAGGTGGACTACGCCGGGGCGCGTCGGGCCCACACGTCGAGCGTTCGCGGCTGGGACGCCCTGCCGGTCCGCACGCCGTGACCGGCGTCGCCACCGAGCCGCTGCTGCAGATGAATTTCCGCGACCCCTGGGAGGAGAGGAGGACGCCATGAACATGGACGACATGATTTTGGTCTCGATCGACGATCACATGATTGAGCCGCCGCACATGTACGAGAACCACGTGCCTAAGAAATGGCTGGACGACGCGCCCAAGGTGGTGCACGAGGACGGCATCGACCGCTGGGTGTTCCAGGGCGAAAAGACCTCGACGTCGTTCGGCATGTCGGCCACCGTCGGCTGGCCGAGCGAGGAGTGGGGCTTCAACCCCGGTACCTACACCGAGCTACGGCCGGGGTGCTTCGACGTGCACGAGCGCGTGCGTGACATGAACGCCAACGGCGTGCTCGGCTCGATGTGCTTCCCCACCATGGCCGGCTGGAACGCCCGTACGTTCGCCGAGGCGCGCGACAAGGAGATCGCCCTGGTCATGCTCCAGGCCTACAACGACTGGGCCATCGACGAGTGGTGCGGGGCGTATCCAGGTCGCTTCATCCCCCTCGGCATCGTCCCGATGTGGGACGTCGACGCCGCCGTGGCCGAGGTGCACCGTCTGGGTAAGAAGGGCTGCCGCTCCATCAGCTTCCTCGAGACGCCCCACGTGCAGGGATTCCCGAGCTTCCTGTCGGGCTACTGGGACCCCATGCTCAAGGCGCTGTGCGACGAGAACATGGTGCTCTCGCTGCACATCGGCGCCGGGTTCGCGGTCATCCAGCGGGCGGAGGAGGCGCCGGTCGACCACCTCATGGTCCTGGCCTGCCAGATCAGCGCCATCACGGCGCAGGATCTGTTGTTCGGCCCCACGCTGCGGCGCTTCCCCGACCTCAAGGTCGCACTCTCGGAGGGCGGGATCGGCTGGATCCCCTTCTACTTCGACCGCATCGACCGCCACTACGGGAACCAGGAGTGGCTGCACAGCGACTTCGGCGGCAAGCTGCCCTCCGAGGTCTTCCGCGACCACATCCTGGCCTGCTACATCACCGACCCGTCGGGCCTGCTGCTGCGCGACCGCATCGGCATCGACATCATCGCCTGGGAGTGCGACTACCCGCACACCGACACCACGTGGCCCGAGTCGCCCGAGTTCGCCTGGCGCGAGTTCCAGGAGGCGGGGGTCACGGACGAGATCGAGATCAACAAGATCACCTTCGAAAACGCCTGCCGGTTCTACAGCTGGGACCCCTTCGCCCATACGCCGCGGTCGGAGACGACGGTCGGCGCGCTGCGCGCTGCGGCGAGCGACGTCGACGTCACGCGCATGTCCAAGGACGAGTGGCGCCGGCGCAACGAGGCAGCGGGGATCGGCGCCATCTGATGCTCATTGCACTGACGGGCGACCAGGAGTTCTTCCGGGAGACGACCGAACGCTTCCTCGCAGAGCTCGTGCCGGCCGACACGGTGCGCGCCCTGCGCGACGACCCGGCCGGATTCGACCCCGTCTACTGGCGCCGCGGCGCCGAGCTGGGTTGGACGTCGCTGTTGGTCGACGAGGCCCACGGCGGCGGCACCATCAGCGGCGCCGGCCTGGTCGACCTCAGCCTGGTGGCCTACGAGTTCGGTCGGCACGCGGCGCCGGGCCCGCTGGTCCCGACGAACGTGGTGGCGGCCGCGCTGAGCACACACGGCGCGCACCCCGACGTGCTGGCCGGCCTGCTGTCGGGCGACGCGGTCGCCACATGGTGCGGTCCCGTCGTCGGACCTGACGGTTGGCGCCCCACGGTCGAGGCCCGGCGTGAAGGTGCCGGGTTCGTGCTGCACGGGGAGGCACGGGTGGTCGAGTCGGCGGGCCAGGCGGCCCACCTGCTCGTGACCTGTGCCGACGGGGACGGCGCGACCCAGCTCCTCGTGCCGGCGGACGCCGCCGGCGTGGCCGTGGCGCCGATGGAGACCATCGACCTGAGTCGCCGCTTCGGCCTGGTGACTTTCGACGGCGCGTCGTTCGGCGCGGACGCCGTGGTGGGCACGGCGGGCGCGTCCGCGGCGGCGGTGGATCGCCAGCTGGCCATCTCGGTGGTGCTGCTCAACGCGGAGAGCGTGGGGGCCATGCAGGCGGGCTTCGACATGACGGTGGAGTGGGCGTTCGACCGCTACTCCTTCGGGCGGCCGCTGGCCTCGTACCAGGCGCTCAAGCACCGCTTCGCCGACATGCTGATGTGGCTCGAGGCGGCGCACGGCATCAGCGACGCCGCCTGCATCGCCGTGCAGGACGAGACGCCCGAGGCGGCCGAGCTGCTGAGCGCAGCCAAGGCGTATGTCGGCGAGTACGGCGCCGAGCTACTGCAGGACTGCGTCCAGATGCACGGCGGCATCGGTATCACCTTCGAGCACGACCTCCACCTGTTCCTGCGCCGCCTCACAGTCGACCGCTCGCTGGCGGGCACGCCGGCGGACCACCGTCAGCGGATCGCGGCGATCGCCGATGCCACTTCCGCGGAAGATGCGGCATGAGCGCGCTGCGTAGTGAGGTCGAGGACGGTACGGAGCTCGAGGACCTCGAGTCGTTCCGGCACCGAGCCCGGGCCTTCATCCGGTCCAACCTGCGCCAGGTTGCGGCCGGCGAGTTGCGCTACGCCCGCGCCCACATGAGCGAGGAGCTCGAGCTGGCCGAGATCGCCCGTGACCGGGAGATCCAGCGAATGCTGTTTGACGCTGGGCTGGCCGGGATCTGCTTCCCTCGGGCCTACGGCGGCCAGGGTCTCACCCCCGAGCACCAGATCGTTCTCAACGAGGAGATGGCCGGCTACGAGTACCCGATGCGGCTGCAGGTGCCGACGCTCTCGCCCTGCGCGACGGTGATCCTCGAGTTCGGCACCGAGGAGCAGAAGATCCGTCACCTGCCCGCCATCTTGAGGGGCGAGGAACTGTGGATGCAGTTCCTGTCCGAGCCGAGCGGCGGGTCCGACGTGGCCGGCGCGCTCACCACCGCCGTGCGTGACGGTGACCAGTGGGTCCTGAACGGTTCAAAGGTATGGACCACCGGAGCCTGGTGGTCGGACTGGGGGCTGTGCCTGGCCCGCACCAACTGGGACGTCCCCAAGCACCGCGGCCTGACGGTCTTCATGCTTCCGATCCACCAGCCCAACATCGAGGTCCACCGGATTGAGATGCTCAACGGCTCACGCGAGTTCTGCCAGGAGTTCATGACCGACGTGATCGTGCCCGACGGCGACCGCATCGGCGAGGTCGACGACGGTTGGACGGTCGGTGTGCGTTGGATGTTCCACGAGCGCATGCTCTTCACCTCGCCGTACGTCACCGAGCCGGTCGGGACGATTCACGGCACCGGCAGCGACGCCGGGGCGGTGTTCGCCATCGCCCGCGAAACGGATCAGATGGGCGACCCCATGGTGCGCGACAAGGTGGGGGAGGCCCGCATGCTCGAGCTCGTCGGCCAGGCGCTCGGTTCCCGCGTCACCGACAGCATCCGGGCGCGCCGCCGGTCGGACCAGGCGGCTGCCATCGTCCGCCTCTTCAAGGGCACCGCCGTCTCGCGCACTGTCACGCTGGCGCTCGACGTGGCCGGTATGTCGTCGGTGGCCTGGACAGGCGAGGGATCGACGGCCATGAGCGGCGTCAACTTCCTCATGCGCCAGGTCGGCAGCATCGGTGGTGGCACGACGGAGATGGCGCGCAACGTCATCAGCGAGCGTGTCCTGACCATGCCGCGTGAGCGCAGGCTGGACAAGGACGTGCCGTTCCGTGACGTCCCGCGCGGCCGGGCAGGCAACAATTCCGGCAGCGGCACCTAGTCTGCGCCTGTGCCTTCGTCGGCGCCGGTGTCGGGAGGGAGGATCATGGCCACAGCCAACGTGAACGGGCTCACGCTCGGCTATGAGGTGATCGGTGACGGAGCGGACCGGCCCTGGTCCATCACGCCGGGCGGGCGCTTCACCAAGGAGTCACCGGGAGTGCGCCAATTAGCCGAGGTGCTGGCCGGCCGGGGGCACCGGGTGCTGATCTGGGACCGACCCAACTGCGGCGAGTCCGACGTGTGCTTCGAGGGCTCGTCGGAGTCGGCCATGCAGGCGGACGCTCTGGTGGCGCTGCTCGAGCACCTCGACATGGCGCCGGCCGTGATCTCGGGGGGATCCGGGGGGGCCCGGGTGTCCCTGTTGGCGGCGTCGCGTCACCCCGAGGCGGCGGCGGGCGTGGCGGTCTGGTGGATCAGCGGTGGCGTCTACGGCCTGCTGTCGCTGGCCATGCACTACTGCGGGGGCTCGTTGGGCGAGGCTTGGCGTGACGGCATGGAGGCGGTCGCCGCCATGCCGGACTGGGCCGAGGTGATAGAGCGGAACCCGTCGAACCGCCAGCGCTTTCTCGACCAGGACCGGGCACAGTTCATCGCCACCATGGAGCGCTGGATGGAGGCGTACTGCGTTCGCGACGGGGAGCACATCCCCGGCCTGCCCGACGCCGACGCCCGTGCTATGGACCTGCCCGCGTTGGTGTTCCGCAGTGGGAAGAGCGACCCGCACCACACCCGGGCGACGTCCGAGACGCTGGCCTCGCTGCTGCCCCAGGCCCGGCTGGTCGAGCCTCCCTGGGGAGACCGCGAGTGGATCGAGCGGCAGGAGGCCCGGGACGAGGGGCTGTTCGCGCGCTGGCCTCTGCTGGCACCTCAGCTCTTGGAGTGGCAGGCCTCGACCCTGGGGTGACGTCGAGGCTGGGGCAGAGTCAGCCGGATTGGCGTCCGGCAGCTTCCTTGGTGGCGGCCAGACGCGGCAATTCCATCTCTGGTGGTTCGGGCAGACCGAGCGCACGCACGAAGAGGAGCGTCAGCTGGTCGACGGCCTCGTCGAAGTCGACGTCGATCATCCCTTGCACGAACCACATCTCAGGAAAGCGGTAGGTCATGGAGCCCAGGGCGGCCGCGGCGATGACGGGGTCGAGCCGCTCGTCGATCTGGCCGTGCCGCTGCAGGCTCCTGATGGAATTCGTGACCCACGAGTTGTACTCGCGATGGCGCTCGAACCGCGCGGAACCCACCTCGGAGTCGAAACGGGACACCTGCTCAATGACGCCCATGATGCGCGCTTCCTTGCGATAACTCTCCAGGTGGAGTCGCATGGCCTCGTGAATGCGCTCGTAAGGCGTGGCGGACGACATCGGGTCCACGATCACGTTCATGGGCGCGGTGAGCGACTGGTCCACCTCGAGCGCCACCTCGCGGAAGACCTCTTCCTTCGAGTCGAAGTAGTGGTAGAAGGAACCGTGCGAGAGGCCGGCGCGCTCGGCGATGTCCGAGATACGGGCGTCGAGGAAGCCGTCTTGTTCGAAGATCTCCTTGGCCGCGGCCACCAGCCGGGCCCGCGTCTCGACCCCCTTGCGCGACCGGGGCCCGCTCGGCTTGTCGGTGTCGTTGGTGAGCGATCGCGCCGTCGACACGCGTCCCTCCTTCCCTCTGGGGTCCTTGGCCGCCGGTGTCATCAATGTACCGTTGGCCGTCTCGTGCACGGGTGGACACGTGCGTCGGTGGCTGCCGTCGTCATGCGTCGGCCCTCTGCAGGAGCAGCACGCCCGATGGTGTGCCACCGCCTGTCGTCGCCACCGCCGTCGAGGCGCCGGTGACTTGCCGGGCGCCCGCCTCGTGGCGCAGTTGCTGCACCGCTTCGTAGATGAAGCCAAACCCGTGCGTGCGGCCTTCGGAGAGCTGGCCGCCGTGCGGGTTGACAGGCAACTGTCCGTCGAGGGCGATGCGGCGCCCGCCTTCGAGCCAGTCGTAGGCCTCGCCGAACCCGCAGAACCCGAGCCCTTCGAGCCAGGAGATGGCGTTGAAGGTGAAGCCGTCGTAGATCAGGGCCACATCGACGTCGTCCGGTCGCACGTCCGTCCTCGTCCACAGGTGTGCCGCCTGCCCTATGACCTGCGGCTCGTGCGTGAGGGTCCCCTGGTCCCACGAGACGCGCTCGAGAATCTGGCTGCCGACGGCTTCGATGCGCACGGCCGGGTGCGGCAGGTCGCCGGCCACCGACGCGTCTGACACGATCACCGCGATCGAGGCGTCACACGGGACGTCGCAGTCGTAGAGCCCGAACGGCGAGGTAATGGGGCGCGCGGAGAGGTAGTCATCCATCGTCAGCGGGTCGCGGTAGATGGCTTCGGGATTCCGGCCGGCGTTGGTGCGTGCGTTGAGGGCGATCAGGCCGAGCATTTCGCGAGGCGCGTTGTAGCGATGCAGGTACTGGTTGGCGTTCACGCCGATCCAGTTGGCGGCGGAGAGCGCGCCGAACGGGAAGCGCCACTCCTGCATCGGTCCCGACACCCGCTTGGCGCCGCGCTGGCCGGCGATGGCGCCCTGCGCCACCAGGGTGCTGTAGGTCGACTCCCACACGGTGCGGAAGCACAGGACATGGCGACAGAGGCCGGAGGCGATCGCCATGGCGGCCGCGATGACCGAGCCACCCGGACCGGGGAGGTCCATGCCGCCGTTGTGCCAGGTGGGCTGGATGCGAAGTGCCTCTTCGATCGCGGTCACTCCGCCCTCGGTCATCCCGGCCCCGAGCCCGCCCGGATAGGTGGACAGGCCGTCGATATCCGCGAGCGTGAGCCCAGCGTCGGCCACCGCTTTCAGGCTCGCATCGACCGCCAGTTCGAGGGGGTCGATCATGAGACGCCGGCCGATGCGAGAGCGTCCGACGCCGCTCAGGATGGCCCGGTGTTCGAAGCGATCGTTCGTGAGCGGCCGCCGCGGCTGGGGCCGGACCGGGTCCCCGACGCGATCGACCGGATCGATCGTCCCCGTCGGCTCGAAGAGGGGCAGCCACACGTCCTCTTGGTGCTCGAAGCGGACGGTGACCTGCTGGCCGATGCGCACCTCTTGCGGGTCGCAACCAACGATATTGGTGGTCAGGTGGACGCGGGGGTCCTCGGCCAAGGCGACGACGGCGATGACGTAAGGCGGGTCGAAGCCGGGCAGCCAGCGATGCTGGTTCACGGTGAAGCCGACGATGGTGCCCCGGCCCGAGACCGGCGTCGGCTTGGCGGCACGGCTCCGGCAGTAGGGGCAGATCGGCACAGGCGGGTGTACCAGTTGGCCGCATTCCTCGCAGCCCTGGATGCGCAACACCCCGTCGGCCCCGGAGGACCAGAACCATTCGTTGGCAGGAGTCAGCTCAGGGAGTGGTCGCACCGTGGTCCGGGTCCGTAGCAGTGGGCGGAGTATTGACATCGACGTCGTAATCGAACACTCCGGCCATGCTATGCCACGGGCGGGACGAGGGCCGGTGGTGTGACCTGGGCCAGTTCCCCAAAAGGTGCGCACTCGTCGGCACCACGAGGTGAGGTCCGCCAGGCGGCGCCGCGCCGCGTCAGGGATGCAAGAGGGATGCAAAGGCAGAACCAGGGAAGGCTGCGGACCAAATTCCAATATTGACGTCGCAGTCAAAATCTAATAGGCTGCACCCATGGCCATCAAGCTCGACTTTCCCGTCTTCGACGCCGACAACCACATGTACGAGACGAAGGAGTCCTTCACTCGGCACCTGCCCGACCGCTACAAGGGCGCCGTCGACTACGTGGAGCTGCACGGCCGGACGAAGATCATGATCCGGGGCACGGTCAGCGAGTACATCCCGAACCCGACGTTCGAGGTCGTGGCCCGGCCGGGCGCGCAGGAGGAGTACTTCCGCAACGGCAACCCCGAGGGGAAGTCGTATCGGGAGATCGTGGGCAAGCCCATCCGGGCGCTTCCGGGCTTCCAGGCGCCGGCACCCCGCATCGAGCTGATGGACGAGTTGGGCGTCGACCGGGCGCTGATGTTCCCGACGCTGGCCAGCCTGCTCGAGGAGCGCTTGCGGGACGAGCCCGAGCTGACGCACGCCGTCATCCATGCGTTGAACGAGTGGATGTACGAGGAGTGGAGCTTCAACTACGAAGGTCGCATCTTCGCCACGCCCGTCATCACGCTCCCGATCGTCGAGAAGGCGATCGAGGAACTGCAGTGGGTGGTCGAGCGGGGCGCCAAGACCGTCCTCATCCGGCCGGCGCCCGTCCCGGGCTACCGCGGCTCTCGGTCGTTCGGCTACCCCGAGTTCGATCCGTTCTGGCAGGCCGTGGTCGACGCCGACATCCTCGTGTCCATGCATTCGTCGGACAGCGGATATTCCCGCTACCAGAGCGACTGGACCGGTCCCAGCGAGATGCTGCCCTTCCGGCTGGACGCGTTCCGCATGATGAGCATGGGGAAGCGCGCCGTCGAGGACACCATGTCGGCCTTCTGCTGCCACGGCGTTTTCGCGCGGTTCCCGGACCTGCGGGTGGCCAATATCGAGAGCGGTGGCGACTGGGTCGCCCCGTTCGTCGACCACCTGGCTCACATCCATCGCCAGATGCCGCATGCCTTCGATGGCGACCCGGTCGAGCAGTTCAAGACAAACGTGTGGATCAGCCCGTTCCACGAGGACGACCTGTCCCGGCTGATCCAGACGGTCGGTGTCGACCACGTGCTCTTCGGGTCGGACTACCCGCACCCCGAGGGCCTGGCCGAGCCGACCAGCTACGTCGACCACCTGCCGGGCGACCTGGCCGACGAGGACGTGCAGAAGATCATGGGCGGCAACTTGGCCCGCATCATGAAGGTCGAGGAAACCGTCGGCGCCGTGTCCTAGCGGGTCGGGTGGCACGGTCGAACCCGTTGGTGCAGCCGAGTGGGGCCGCGATGCGGTATCCATTTCGTTCTCTGCTGTAGGGTCGCCGCGCGCCCACGCCAAGCCCAAACCAAGTTCACGAGGAGGCCGACCATGCCCGATTACAAGTACCTGCTCTACGAGACGCTCGACGATGGCCTGATCGCGCGCATCATGCTCAACCGGCCTGGCTCGCGCAACGCGCAGCACCGCGGGCTCCTGGTCGAACTGAACGACGCCTTCCTGGCGGCCGAGGCGGACGACCAGGTGCGGGTGGTGATCCTGGGTGGCACCGGACCCATGTTCTCCTCCGGCCACGACCTCGGTTCCAAGGAGTCCCGGGAGGAGATGACGCCCGGTCCCACCATGCATCCGACACGCACCATCAACGGCGCCACGCGCAAGGGTGCCGAGTCGCTGATGCTCCAGGAGTGGCACTACTTCTTCGAGAACACGCGCCGGTGGCGCAATCTCCGCAAGATCACCATCGGCCAGGCCCACGGCGACGTGTACGCGGCCGGTCTCATGCTGCTGTGGGCGTGCGACCTCATCGTTGCCGCCGACAACACGCGCTTCGCCGACGTGGTGGGCACCCGGTTGGGCATGTGCGGGGTCGAGTACTTCGCCCACCCATGGGAGTTCGGGCCGCGCAAGGCGAAGGAGCTGTTGTTGACCGGTGACTCCCTCGCTGCCGAGGAGGCGTACGGCCTGGGTATGGTCACCAAGATCTTCCCTGCCGACGATCTGACCGAACGGACGCTCGAGTTTGCCGAGCGGATCGCGGTGTTGCCGTCAGTGACGTCGCTGCTGGTCAAGGAAGCGGTGAACCAGAGCGTGGACAACATGGGCTTCTACAACGCGCTGAACGCCTGCTTCACCCTGCACGAGCTCAACCACTCGCACTGGGCCCAGGTCAACGACGATGGCTACCCAGTGGCCAAAGAGGA
>DATNLP010000014.1:0-29383 GCA_035602795.1 Acidimicrobiales bacterium
AGGGGAGCCAAGCACTCTTGGAGCAGACTGCGAAAGCGGTCATGCTCGGTACACGGATTCGATGACATTGCGTAGCCTCGCAGCGGAGACGCTCCAAGACCACTGGGCGGCATGTGCGGAAGCCGCCGCGCCGAGTGCTTCTGCCAGTTGCCGGTTGCTGAACAATGCAAGTCGGGCTGCGACGTCGTCGGCCTTTCGAGCCACCGCCCAGCCAGTGACACCGGGAACAACGGTCTCAGGCAGGCCCCCCTCATTGCTGACGATCACTGGGCTGCCGCACGATTGCGCCTCGATGCTGACCAACCCGAAGGGTTCTCGTTGTGCCAAGTACAGTGTGACGAGAGCCGACTGATAGAGCATCGCTAGCTCCCCGTCGCTTACCCCGATCTTGACGGTCATTTCGACACCGGACTGGGTGGCAATGCTGCCGAGTCTCTCAACCTCCTTAGCATCGTCACGGGGGGCCACGACGACAATGGGAAGGTTCAGTCCGCACTGGCCGGCTGCCCTGATGGCAAGGTCATGACCCTTGGTCGGAATTAGACTGCCGACCGAAAGCAAGTAATCGCGTGAAACGTGCCCTGTAGCGGGCCGAAAGTAACCGGAGACGCCGCATGGTATGACCTCCGCCTGGCGGCCGTACGCTCGTGTGATTTGGTCTGCCGAGTACGAGGAATTGGTGGCCACAGCGGCCACCGAAGCCACCGTCGCCCGATCTAGGTATCGAGTTGCTCTCCGCATCGGCCAGTATGGAATTCGCGTTCGGACCCGTGTGCTGTGTCGAACGGAATCGTCATAGTCGGAGCGCCGTGCCTCATCGCAGTAGTACGCAGTGATGCTGGCCAGGTCCTTTTCGAGCCAGGCCCCCTTGAGGAAGCGGCAGGGGTTCAGCCATATGACATCTGGAGCAAGTTTGCGGACCGTCGTGTGCAGTCGCCTATACGCAGACAGCAGCGACAAGAAGTCGGCATAACGGGTAATAGGCCGTACCGATTGGGGCGGGCGGTCACCGTAATAGGAAATAGGGACGATGACCGCGTCCTCCGTGAGAGGTTGTGCCCCTTCGAGGGTGACCTCAGTGACGGGGAGGCCGAGTTGCTTGAATTGTTCTGAGGTCCGCCGGTGGGCTCCGCCAAATCGCTGGTTGTGGACGAGAACTATCTTCATAGCCGAGTCCGGTCAGTCGTCGTGCGTAGGCCACGGCTGAGCGAGTCGGAATAGACGGAGAGTAGTGCCTCCACCATTGCGTCGAAGCTGAACAACTTGACACGTTCACGACTGGTCCTGCCGAGCATCTGCGCGAACGATGGATCTGACGCCAAACGATCGAGTGCAGCGGCGAGCGCCTTTGGGTCATTGGGTCTAACCAACAGGCCAGTGGAGCCATCGACAACGATATCGGACAGCCCGTCCACGCGTGTAGCTACTACAGGTCGACCCTGGGCCATGGCCTCCATTGCGACATAAGACGAAGATTCCCACCGAGACGGGGCGACCAGAGCGGAGGCGGATGCCAGGGCGGGTGTTACGTCGTTCGACCATCCGGTGAAACGTACCGGCACTCGCAGGGCACTGGCCCTAGCTTGGAGGGCAGTTAGATGCGGCCCGTCGCCAATAATCACCGCCTGCCACGGCTCACGAGCGAGAGCTGCTGCTTCGATCAGCACATCGAAGCCTTTTTGTACGATGATCGCACCGATGCCGACGAACAGCGGGGAGCCGCTCGGCCATGGGTCCGGCGGCAAGGATGACATGGGTATGCCGCACGGGACAGTCGTAACCTTGCGTTGGTCGATGCCGTACCTGAGCAGTACGAATTGGCGGGAGGACTCGCTTGGACAGATCACCCGTTCACACATTGCGTACTGAGCGCGCTTGAGCGCCGTCTTCGCTGGCCAAGCGCCGAAGCTCTGAACCTGGCCATCGGCCCGCACCGATGGATCAGAGGCATCAGAGCGAGGCAGGTGTTCCGTTATTAGGACGGACCGACTGACCAGTCGGGCAAGCGGCAGCGCCCGAATTACCTGCGGGTCATAGGTGTCCGCGAGATGAAAATGCCAGATGTCGGTTTGGGTGTGGGGAGTCGTGCCCTGGACCCGCAGTCCGAGTTTTGCGGCCTCGCTTCTAAGTTGGGATGCACCCGCCGGCAGGGCCATGGTGACATCGCAACCCCGCTCTCTCAAACCCACCGCCTGGTCCTTGATGTACCGCCATGCGCCGCCCCTAATCGTGATGCTCGAGGCTATAACTATTCGCATCATTGGGATATCGCATGCAGAGGTTGACGGGATGGGGCTATCTCCTTCGTTGCCGACCGATACGAGCTGGAGGCGGCAAGTCCGACAGCGACGGCGAGGCAGCCCGCCACCGCGTAGTACTGGACGGTGTAGTCGGTGACCCACGCGATGGCGACGCTGACAAACGAACCGACGAGTCCCGGATATAGCCAGTCGGTTCGCCGCGAGCGATAGAGGTCGTTGCTCACGGCGGCGCCCAACAGGAGAAGAGCTGCCCCTCCAATTACACCGCCTTCCGCAAGATACTGGAGGTAGGTGTTCTGAGCTTGGCTGCTCGAGTCGGTGCCAGGTATCTCAGCTTCAAGATGAGCGACCAGGCGGCCGAATCCCACGCCCGTAATCGGGTTCTGTTCGAATACGCCAAAAGACACGTTCCAGTCCTGTTCTCTGAGCTTGTCACCGGGTGCAGTACGGACCGTTGATGCCGTTGGGTGGAAGATTGAATCAAATCGAGCCGCAAGGGCGGGTCCATAGAGGGTTGAGCCAATTATGAGCGAGCCGAGGAGCAACGTGGCCGCCAAACCGAATGCACGCCGGCGAAGGACACCGCGGCTGAAGAACGCTACACAGAGAACCCCGGCACACGCTCCGATCCAACTGGCACGCGAAAGGGACACAGTGAGACCACCGATGACAAGAAGCGCCATCGCGCCTGCGAACCAGCGGTAGGCCGTACGACTGTCTCGCCGGAGGAGTACGAGCAGTGCCAGAGGCAATGCCATAGCAAGGACGTTGCCGAGAGAAATGGGGTCAAAGAATGTTCCCGTCGTTCGTATATTCGTCCCGAAAGTAAAGAAATAATCTTGCGTTGAATAAGTGGGTGTG
This sequence comes from Acidimicrobiales bacterium, assembly GCA_035602795.1. GTDB lineage: Bacteria > Actinomycetota > Acidimicrobiia > Acidimicrobiales > RAAP-2 > Bog-473. The sequence continues at coordinate 3,123 of DATNLP010000014.1, forward strand.
CCGGCGCCACCGTACAGGTTGATGCTGTGCCCGCTGATGTACTCGCTCAGGGCGAGTAGCGACTGCACCCCTGCCAAACCGATAAAGACGAGGACAATTACCTCACGGCCGTCCGCGTACAGAAAGGCGACCCTGGTGCAGATCCATGCAACGTCTACGAACATTAGGACGCAGAGCAACTCGTGGATGACACTTGCTCCAAGAATCGTCGGAATGATCAAAAGCAATGCTATCCATGGCGAAACCGCGCCTAGTGTCGACCTTCGTTGAGTGTGCCGTAGGCCGCCTTCGATCGTCACGACGACCGTCGCCTGCAATGCCGTCACGAACAGAATTGAGACCGGCTGGCCGTGAATTGTCATCACGTAGGGTTCGATCGGAATCGTGAGGATGACGAGGCCTGTTGCCCAAAGTGACGGTCGTCTGACCGTCAGCAAGAGGATGAGTAGCAAGGGACCGCCCGCGATGATGGCCCACTTCAACGTTGACACTTGATGGAAGATCTTCGGTGTCAGGAATCCAGATGTCCCAGCGAGTAATCCCAAGAGGGCGAGGGCGAGCAACGCGATCCAGGCAATCTTCACGCTGGCCGGTCGCACACTGCGAGGAACCCTGACCGAGCGCGGATGCTCGTCGCTGAAACGAGTTGATCTTGGCTCCGGAGAGGCGGATCCATTGGTCATCGCGCAGCAATTGATGCTCTTCGCCTTTTGGCGACGATGACTAACTGGGCAGTCACCAAAAGGGCAGCGAGGGCAGCAATCACCCCGTAGAGGAGTGGACGCGGTGAGATCTTGCTGGGTGCAGACGCTGACTGGAGAATCGCTACGTTCGGTTGCTGTGACACGATGGCGAGGGCTGTGTTATCCATCAGCGTGGCGCGGCTAGCGAGGAGACCGGACAATTGGTTTTCCTCACCTTGGAGCTCTATGAGTGCCGCGCTCCCCGGTGGTGCGGCGGGTTGCGTCGCTGCAATCTGCAGTTGGAGAACCGTGATCTGGTGGTTGAGAGGTGCGACCTGCGCGTTGAGTGAACTCTGAAGCGCCGATGCACTCGTTACTCCCTTGTGCACCATGAATGCTTGAAATGCCCGACTTACGACATTGGCCCACGTCTGAGCGGTGGTCGGATTCGAGGATTGCACTGTGATTTGAACTAGGTTCTGGGCGGCGACGGTACCGGAAGACAGGTGGCTCGACAGTGTTGACGCCGAGACTCCGAGGGTTTTGGAGGCTTGGGAGAGAACGTCATTAGCCTCGACCAGCTGAGCGTCCTGCGCGGCTAGATCATTAGAGGCAAGAGCGACATCTTGAGCAGAACCGCCAGGTGTCGACGCGGCTGTGATCGCAATCGTCGCGGACGATGAGTAGGTTGGGGTGACTTTACTGCTGATGGCGTATACGCCGCCGGCGACGACGATGGTGACCGCAATAATCAGATACTTGGCCCTCCAGATAACGCTGAGCCGATCGACGTCAGAAGGGGACTGCGGCGGCTCTATGTCGCGCGGTGTCATATGTGTCGCACCGACGTCAATCGGTTCCGCCCGAGTCACCGAATTAAAGTGCGTTCGTGGTTCCTTGTTCTCAGTCAGAGTCTTCCCATTATCCGCTGTATCCATTACCGACTTCTCCTTACGAGTGTTTGGTGAGTAGCCACGACTACCAAATTGCCGCCGCTTGCATTCCTTCCGCCTTCAAGCACATTTACTTATGCTGTGTTCTCCCACAGTCCTGCGGGGTCTGCGCGGAAATCAATCTGGAACAGAGAGTCGACAAGCACGTGGTACTCGTTGGTGGCCCGCTGCAGCGAGTATCTGCGCTCAACCAACGTTCGGGCCCGACGTGCGTGGCGCCTTCGGCTTTCCGGATCGGCGAGGAGTCTGGTTATCTGTTCAGCGAATCGGGCCGGCTCCGCCCCCGCGGTCGTGATGATGGCTGCATCATTCGAGAGGCTTCCCGCCGCCATAGGAGTGGCGAGAACCGTTGCACCGCATGCCATGGCCTCCAGAAGGACCAATGAGAGTCCCTCCCACCTACTTGGTATTGCGACGATGTCGGCGGCGCGAAAGTACGGGCGGGGATCAGTCATCCCCACAAAACGGACTCGATGTGCCACACCAAGGCGCTGCGCAAGCACACGCAGATCAGAGGCATCCGGACCATCTCCGATGAGGTAAAGAGTGGCAGTCGAATCCTTCAGAAGGCTCATGGAGCGGATCAGGTCGTCCTGTCCCTTCTGCTTGCAGAGTCGACCAACGCATACGATCAATGGGTCGGATGTCCGAATTGCCGCCTCACCGCTTGGCGTATAGGCATCAACGTCGATGCCGTTCTCGATGAGGAGCAGCTTCCTGGCGGCTGATGGGAACAAGCAAGCCAGGCCGTCCAACTCCTCACCGCGAGACACCGCGATGATCGCGTCGCACCAATGGGCTGCCAAACTCTCGAAGAGCCGATACAGCCGCCCAACGTGTCCGCCTGCGTACCACGACCAAGCGTGCGGGAAGAACGCACACTTCGGCCGTTGGATGCGGGGTAACGTAGCCATCCCCAATCTGCCAACGGCGCCAGCCTTGCTCGAGTGAAGGAATACCAGATCCACGCTACGAAGAAGTTTGCGCAGCTTATAGACGGCCCAGAGATCCGCAGCACGGGGTTCCCGAGACAGGGAAAGGCGTATCCAGGGAACACCGTGCTCAGCGGCCCAGCGGCTTAAGCGCCCGGGAGGGGAGGCAATGGTCACAGAGCGACCTTTCTGCAGATCCGCCTCCGCGAGATGTTGGAGGACGGTCGCAGTCCCACCGTCGACCGGCTGACTGCAATGCAGCACGCGAATTGGATCCGGACGATAGCTCCGTGGATTCTCCAGTACCTTCATCCCGCTATCCGCCATTCCCGGATAGCACCTCGCTAAACGTACGCAGAATGACTTTCATGTCTAGCCAGAACGACCAATTTTCGATGTAGTAATTGTCGAAGTTGGATCGTTCCCTGATAGATGTGTCACCGCGCATCCCATTGACCTGTGCGAGCCCAGTCAAGCCGGCGGGTACACGGTGTCTAAAGAAGTACGTTGGCTCCTGAGCCGAGAATTTCGCGACAAAGTGAGGTCGCTCAGGTCGGGGCCCGACGATGGTCATATCTCCACACAGAATGGTCCATAACTGCGGAAGTTCATCGAGGGAAGTCCGGCGTAGAAATCGCCCGACTCGAGTCACGCGCCCATCATTGTGAATTGACCATTTCGTGCCAGACTCCGCGTCATCGGCGGGCTGTAGTGTTCTGAACTTGACAATTTCGAAGGGATCCCCGTCGCGTCCGACTCGGATCTGACGAAACAAGATCCCAGGCCCCCCGTCGATTCTTACGGCCAATGCGCAAACTCCTAGCAAAGGAGAAAGCGCGAGGAGGGCGACTGAGCTGACGAATATGTCGAAGATTCGCTTGCATTTCCATTGAATGCCGCGTCGCCCATTCCGACCTAACCGTCCGACGGGTATTGAACCGATCATTTCCGACATCCACCGCTGGCCGCTCACCTCGTAAAGACGTGGGACCATGAAAATGTCACAGTCATTCCAAAACGCCTGACGGACGATCATGCTCAATTCGTGCTCGGCAAAGCCCTGGTCGGATACGAGCACAACCGCAGCGTCCGTTTCGTCGATTCTTGATCGAAGTGATTCGATTGGACCGAGGTAAGGGGACACGTCGACTGCAGAGCCGGGCGCCGAATGATCTGCCAGGTATCCGACAACGGCGAGGCCGTAATCGGGCACGGCGGCCAAGGTTACGGTCAATCTGTCGGCTACCGGTCCCGTTCCAATGATGATCGACTTATGCTGGACGAGCCCCCTGCGGCGTGCTTTTCGTATCGCAAAATTGACGATGGCGCGGCCGGTCAGCGTCAGAACCATTGCGGCCGCCGCAAGCTCGAGGTACGTCGAGACAGCCAGAGATGGATGGCGAAGAGCGCTCACGGTCGCGACGACACCAGCTGCCGCGAGAAGCCGACTCAACAAGGCTGGGACTTCGTCGAGGACCAAGGCTTGCAGGCGAGGCCGATAGAGATCTGCAGACCAGAACAGAAGGCAAGAGATGAGTGCTGTTGCCCCAATACCCGGGACGTGCGTCGGGTCCCAAACCGCAGGGAGACTCAGGCAGACGAGATCACTCATCAGAAGCGCCTGGGGAGCAGTTATTTGCGTCCAGCGCCGCTTGCGACGTCGTGGTTCACTCTGCCCTTGATGCCAATCTCCAGTACCGATCGCGAAATGTCGCGGACGTTCGACGTTGACAGTTTCCACCGTGACCGAGGAAGTGTCGGCCGGGACTGATAATTTCTCTTTGACTGTCACTTTCCGCCACCTCGTCGTTTGACGCTGGAGTCTCAGCCCCCCAACACTCAAACCCGCGGCCCTGGCCCCGCTCGGCCCGCCAAGGTATCCGCTACAAGTCGTAACCTATCGTGCCCGATACGTCGTGACAACAAACATACGATGAACACTCTGTAAACGTCCAAGTCGCTAACGCTCAGTAAACGTACAAGTTGCAACGCTGTAGCCATTGGTGATCGCCACTCGACTGGATGAACGCTCAGTAAACGTACAAGTTGCAACGCTGTAGCAATTGGTGATGGCCGCTCGAGCGGATGGCACCGACGAGTCGGATGACATTCACATTTGCAAAGGAATTTGCCACATGGTGAAATGGCCGTGAAGTAAAGCTACGGATGCTAGGACCGGCGGATCCAATGACGCACATGACCGAAGCTCACGAGCTCACGCAACAGCTGCTCCTCGCGCGCCGCAGACCCGGCGCGGCCCTCACCAACTTCCGGGATGTCGCGTTACGCCAAATTCCGGACTTCGCAGCTCAGTCTCTTCCGCTACCCGATCGTGTCGTTGTGACGGGCGGCACTGGATGCATCGGCACCGTACTGCTCCAACTGCTGACTGAGCATGGGGTGGCGGCCGTCGCGAGCATCTCGAGGCGCCCTCCGCAAGGGATCCGACGCGTCGATGGGGTCCGCTACCTCCTCGCGGACGTTCGCGACCTCGAGAGTTTGCGCAGAATCTTCCTCGCGGAGCGGCCGGACCTTGTAATTCACCTGGCTGGCCAGCGATTACCGGCACTGGCAGAGCAGAACGTCGCGGAGACCCTCTCCTCCAATGTCTTCGGTACGCAGGCAGTTCTAGAGGCGGCAGCGGTGACCGACGTCGGACGGGTGATAACCGCCTCGACCGGCAAGGCACTGCGGTTCTTCGCCCCGGAGGTTTACGCGGCCTCGAAGAAGTTGGCGGAGTATCTCGTGTCCCGCGCCCAGGAGCGATGGGGAATCTCGTGTTCGACAGTCCGATTCACGCATGTCGTGGACAACTCCGTCATCCATCAGCGGCTCCACGCCTGGGCGCGGGCTGGCGAGCCGATCTGCCTGCACGCCCCGGGCATCGCGTTCTACGCTCAGTCAGCCCTCGAGGCGGCACAGCTCCTGCTGGCAGTCCCTCCTACGAATCCAGGGATCCCGACTGTGGCGGCGCTGACCGATATCGGATGGCCCCACGACCTCCTGGATCTGGCGCTCGATGTCATCGACGAGGAACAGAGCAACTCTGCGATCGACTTCTCTGGCTTTGAACGCGGCTACGAGAACGCGATATTCCCCGGTACGTACGACCCTCTCGGCACCGATCACTCACCGCTCTTCAACGTTCTGGAAACGAATCGCCTGATGAGTCACAGCTCGGGGCCGGTGGATAGCGTCGCCATGGTGGCATCTGCCTGCCCGGAGCTGGACGATGCCTTGGCCGATCTGGAAGCATCCGTACACCGCGGAGATCACGCCGACGACTTGCGCAATCGGTTGCTACGCGCCTCGGAAGCCCTGCTCGTGAAGACCTTCGCCGACGCGACGGAGCGCGAGCTGGCTCGGCTCTGCACCGTCCAACACCTCGCCGATATCGTCCCAGAGCACCGCCTCGTCTACCGGCATGTACTCGAGGCGGTAACACCGAAAGCGCCCGCGGGGATCGTAGGCCTATGACTCGCCGAGCACGATGGCTCGGTGAAGTGCGGACAATGGCGTTCAGAGAGTCAAGCGGGTTTCGACGTGCGCAAGGACACGTTGTGGCCCGTCCAAAGCAGCTCCGAGTGCACCGTGACCTCGGCCCCCTCCTTGTCACCCAGCGGATCGCGTAACAGCAGTGCGGCCGACGGCGACCCGACAGAGGTTGCCGGTGCAGACGAACAACACGTCGGCCATGACACAAACGTTCCCACATGGTCCCGCTCGATGTCAGGTCGTCAGTGGACTGATTGCGACTGCCGGCTCGGACGGCCAGCAAGGTTGTCGCATCTCTGGTGTTCCGTGCGTTGCCAGGCGACTTCGGGCTCATCTGGCGACGTAGGAGCCTTCAGGGTTGGCTTCGAAGCGCTGTCGATTGCACCATGGGACCCGGCCAGGGACACCCAGAGAAGCTCGCTCTGCGGCTTGGGGCGACGAAGACCGTCAATATCTGTCTGTTGCCAACCGACGACCGAACAATGATCCAATCAAGCTCAGCAAGAGGGCCCCTATTATCCCGAGGCACCAGAGGAGCACGACAGCATTCGGCACACCTTCGTGAACAACCCAGAATCTGCGCACCACTGCGCCAAGCAGCAATATGACCAAAGCAAAGCTCGCAGCAGGGACAGCATGAGAAACCGCGGTGGACGGACCACGGAATCCGGCAAGCGCACCGCCGAGCAGAAAGGCTGACGCCACAAGGAACGCCGGCAGGATCCAAAGGTGAGTCGCCTGGTCAATCATCGGACGGCCATGCCAATCCTCCTCGACAACCATCACGGGAATCGAGACAATGAGCACCAGGCACGTCGGGAGTGCGATCTCCGCCCACTTCGTTCCGCCGGGTGGACGATTTCGCCTTTCCCTGGACTCTTCGTAGTTCGGCACCCGGCCATTATCCCTCTTACAAAGTGACCCCTACCGCGAAGAGCCGGGCACCATCTGCCTAATAGGCGCCGGTGGCCCGGACCATCGTCATGGGAGTGTCGAAGATGATCTTGAGGTCCCACCATAGGGACTGGGACGACACGTAGAGGTAGTCGAGCTGCACGAGGTCGCTGCGGGTGAGGTCGTTGCGCCCTGAGACCCGCCATAGGCCCGTGATGCCCGGTCGCACCTCGAAGCGGCATGACCCCCAACCATCGATGTCCGACTCGCTCGGGATGAACGGGCGCGGGCCTACAACGGACATGTCACCTCTGAACACGTTGATGAATTGGGGTATCTCGTCAATGCCGGTCCTCCGCAGGAACCTTCCGAGGCGGGTGATGCGTGAAGTCTCGTCTGTCTTGTTCCGCAGCTCGTAAAGCGGCCGGTCCGGATCATTCATCTCGGGTACCGCTTCTCCGCCCGATGCGGCCTCGGTCTCCACGGTCACGGTGCGGAACTTGGTGACGGTAAACGGCAAGGCGTGGCGGCCGGGGCGCGTCTGGCGGAAGAACACCGGCCGGGGCGAGCTCAGCTTGACCCCGGCGACCACGGCGAGGAGCAGCGGGGACGTCACGACCAGCACCGCCGAGCTCACACATAGGTCGAAGGCCCGTTTAGCGAACCTGTCCCATACGCTCAGTTGTGGTTGGGCGATTTCCAGGAACGGCGTCCCGGAGAGGTCCGAGAGGCGCGAGCGCCAGCTGATCAACTCGTGGTAGCGCGGCACCACTGAGATGTGCACGGAGTTGCGCAGCCAGCGGTAGATGTCGAGCGCTTCAGTCGACACCTCGTTGCTGGCCGCTACCAGGATACGATCCACCTCGAGCTGCCGGCAGAGCTCCGGAAGGTCGGTCACCTTGCCGATCGCACCGGCGTCCACGGTGTCACCCTCGACGGCGCGCCCGACCAACGTCATGGCGGGATCCTGTCGGATGCTGAACATGACGCGATCGGCCGACTTGCCCGAACCGACAACGAGGACCCGGGTCGTGGTCAGGGTACGCTGGATGAAGCGCCAGGCGCGCCGCAAACCCGGCGCGGCCATCGCCGACTTTCGGCGTGTCGCGTCACGCCAAATTCCGGACTTCGCAGCTCAGTACCTCGCGCTACCGGATCGTGTCGTCGTGACGGGCGGCACTGGATGCATCGGCACCGTGCTTCTCCAACTGCTGACTGAGCATGGGGTGGCGGCCGTCGCGAGCATCTCGAGGCGCCCTCCGCAAGGGATCCGACGCGTCGATGGGGTCCGCTACCTCCTCGCGGACATTCGCGACCTCGGAAGTGGCGCAGAATCTTCCTCGCGGAGCGGCCGGACCTTGTAATTCACCTGGCTGGCCAGCGATTACCTGCACTGGCAGAGCAGAACGTCGCGGAGATCCTCTCCTCCAATGTCTTCGGTCCGCAGGCAGTTCTAGAGGCGGCAGCGGTGACCGACGTCGGAAGGGTAGTAACCGCCTCGACTGGCAAGGCACTGCGCTTCTTCGCCTCGGAGATTTACGCGGCCTCGAAGAAGCTGGGCGAGTATCTCGTCTCCCAGGCCCACGAACAATGGGATATTTCGTGCACGACAGCCCGCTTCACGCATGTCGTGGACAATTCCGATGTCCATCGGCGATTCACGCCTGGGCGCGCGCCGGCGAGCCGATCCGCCTGCACGCCCGTGGCATCGCGTTCTACGCCCAGTCAGCCCTCGAGGCGGCACAGCTCCTGGTGGCAGTATCTCCCACGGGTCCACCGATCCCTACCGTGGCGGCGCTGACCGATATCGGATGGCCCCACGACCTCATGGATCTGGCGCTCGATGTCATCGACGAGGAACAGAGCAACTCCGCGATCCACTTCTCTGGCTTTGAGCGCGGATACGAGAACTCGATATTCCCCGGTACCTACGACCCTTTCGGCACCGATCACTCACCGCTCTTCAACGTTATCGAGACGAATCGATTGACGAATGACAACTCTGGGCCGGCGGAGAGCGTGGCCATGGTGGCATCTGCCTGCCCTGAACTGGACGATGCCTTGGCTGAATTGGAAGCATCGTTGCACCGCGGAGATTGCGTCGCAGACTTGCGCGATCGGTTGCTACGTGCCTCGGAAGCCCTGCTCATGAAGACTTTCGCCGACGCGCCTGAGGGCCAGCTCGCTGGGCTCTGCGCCGTCCAACGCGTCACCGATCTCGTCCCAGAGCACCACCTCGTCCACCGGCATTTGCTCGAGGCAGTTGCTTCGAAAGCACCCGCGGGTCTCGTAAGCCCCTGACTCGAATGCCGGGATGGCTCGGCGAAGCGCCCCAAATGGCGTTGAGAACGTCGAGCGAGTTCCGACGTGTACAAGAACACGTTGTGTCAGCTCGTCACTCGAGGTCAATACCCCGCCTCCCGGCCGAGACAGGCCGATTCTCTGTCCTAGTGCCGTGACCGGCAACGTTGAGGGGGCGCGTCCACCACTTTGACCGGCCGGTCGCGCAAAGTGGTGCCATGGCAGAACGCGTGGCAGTCAGAGACATCACCAACGAGGAGGGAAACAAGCTCCTCCAGATCGTGCGCCGGGGGTCGGGCTCGGTGGTGCGATGGCGAAGAGCCCAGATCGTGCTGTGGTCGGCGCAACGGATGGACGTCCCGGCCATCGCCAAGATCGCCTTCACCTCCGAGGACCGGGTCAGAGAGGTCATCCACAACTTCAACGCGGATGGCTTCGACTCCTTGGCACCGAAGTACACGGGGGGCCGGCCGCCCAAGTTCAGTGTGGAGGAGCGGGCTGCGGTCAAGATGATCGCTCTTGGGAGACCGACCGATTACGGCGAACCCTTTTCGACCTGGTCGCTGACGAAGTTGGCCGACCACCTGGTGCGAAAGGGGGTGGTCGACGACATCAGCCACGAGGGACTCCGGGCGCTTCTCCGCGAGGAGGGTGTCTCCTTTCAAGCCATCAAGACCTGGAAGCAGTCCAACGACCCCGACTTCGAGGTGAAGAAGAACCGGGTCCTCGAGCTCTACGACATCGCGGACGGAAAAGCCCAGCGCAGGAGCGGCGATCCCGACGTCGTCATCTGCTACGACGAGTTCGGGCCCCTCAACCTCCAGCCCCACCCGGGGCGCCACTGGGCTGAGCGCGACACCAAAGGGGCGCCGCGGTCGGGTCCACGCCGACGCATGCGGGCCACCTTCGTCCGGCCCCACGGGGTCCGCCATCTCCTCGCCGCCTACGACCTGTCCACCGACAAGCTCTATGGGCACGTGAAGGCCAAGAAGGGACGGACCGACTTTCTCTCCTTCATGCGCTACGTGCGCACGCTGCACCCGGCCCACGTGCGCATCGCCATCATTCTTGACAACTTCAGCCCGCACCTCTCGACCAAGGTTGACCAGCGGGTCGGCGACTGGGCACAGGCCAACAACGTCGAGCTGGCCTACACCCCGCATTACGCCAGCTGGCTGAACCGGATCGAGGCCCAGTTCACTGCGCTGCGCTACTTCACCCTCGACGGCACCGACCACGAGAGCCACGAGGCCCAGGGCTTCTTGATTCGGCGCTACATCGCCTGGCGCAACCGCAACGCTCACAACGAAACCCTGCGTGAACTGGTCAAGCGCGCAAACGTTGCCTGACGCGGCACTAGTTCAAGCTCAGCGAGTTAGTGGGTGAGTGGCCTACCCGGCGACGTCGCAGACGTCAGAGTTGGCGTCGAAGCTCTGCCCGGGGTTGTAGACAGCACCGTAGGACCCGGCTGGCGCCACCCAGACATGCCCGGCCGAGTCGTACTCAATGACGTAGGAGGTCGTGGCCGGGGGCATTTTCAGGAACGGACCACCGCCGCTCGGTGCCGTCAGTGGTGCGAAGTTGCCCACATAGCTTGCAGCACTCCAGGGGGAGGGCGGCGAGGGGTACGCGCTTTCGATGGCGTCGTAGGCTGCAACGGCCTCTTCGACGTCCTGGGCATCCGACTGACAGGCGGCGACCTGTGACGCCGGCTGCTGAGGAACAGTGACCGGCGGCGAGGTCGACGTGGTGGTGGACGTCGAGACTGCGGCAGGCGTCGACGTCGAGCTGCAGGCTGGAACGACCGCTAGGAGCGCGACGCCTATCACGGACGCCACGGTTGACTTGCGAGCCCGGCGCCGAAGGTCCACCACAGGATTGTGACACCGCGCCTGCGACCGCGGGCGGACCCGACTGAGCATCAGGGAACTACAACCGACCCGGGTATCAGTCCACTTGCCCACTCGGGCGGACCAGGTCGATAGCGGGACCCGGAGCCGAGTCCGTTGGCGCTCCAGAGCCCATGAGGTCGCGCGCCAGCGGTCTCGCCACCAGTAGCAGGCCGGGCAGGAGCAGCGCGGTCTGCCAGAACCAGACGGGCAGGTCGCAGCCGAACGGGTTGGCGCTGATGTCCCAGGCCAGGAGTGTGGCCACAAGAACGGCGGCCCATACCAGGGCCTCGGAGGTACTTCGTCGAAGGACGTTCCGGACCAGGAGCGACAGCGCGATGACGATGATCCCGAACGCGGCCACGTTCTGGGCGGTGTCCGCCCAACTGTCGTTGAACACGTGCACCGGCTGCGACATGACTCCGAACACGAAGGACACCACAGTGATCCACGCAACCGTTGTGGAGCGGACCCGGCCGCGGGCCACGTCGACCAGGACGAGGGCGACCGCAAGCGCCATGAAGTAGTACCCGAAGAGTGTTTCCTCAAAGACCAGACGCAGGCCCAGGCAGACAGCGATCAGCGAGAGGAGGACGACGGGTTCGAGGCTCCTCTCGCCGAGACGTCCCCTGACCCAGCACGCCAGGAGGAAGGAAAACGCAATCGGCATCGCTCTGGAAACCACCAACAACCCAGTCCCGGAGAGATGGAGCTCCCACACGACGGTCCCGCTGACCACCACGCTTGTCGAACCATTCTGTATTCCAGTCTGGAGTTGGTGAAGGAGTCCCCCTTTTACCTGTTGTGAACCGACGACAGCCAGGGGAAGCAATATCACCGCCAGGGACACGAGCACGGATCCAACGAATCGAAGCCGGTTGCGTCCCGGTGCGAGGACCACGAGGGGAGTGGCAATCAAGACAGCGAAGGGCTGCGCGACCAGGGCCAAGCCGATCCAGAATCCAGCCCAAACCCAGGCAGATCTGCGGGCACACGCGATTGCAAGGAGGGCAAATCCCATGGCAAAGAGGTCTTCGGGGTGAAAGGTGCTCTCGACACACATCCAAACGGGCGGGAGGAGCGCGATCGTCACTACTGCGGCTGGTTCCCAGCGACGTCGACCGCGACCGATCGTTCGCAGAACCGCGATCACTCCGGCCAGCAGCGGAAGAACGCTCAGATAGGCGATCTCGAAGGTGTTCTGCCACGCGTCGGCCTCGACACCCCAGCGGTTGATGGCAGATATCGCCTTGCCGCAGTGGGGGCCAAACGCGCTCCGAGGCGGGAAGGGCACCGCGTGCCCGATGGAGACCAGTGCGGCGACACCGGCCGAAAAGAGGGGATAGAAGGGGTCAGTTGTGGTTGAGGAGGAGGGAAACGCACATCCGAACTGTCCATGTTCGATGGCCCAAATCGAGTAGACGAGGAACTCGTAGTCGCCGCGCGATGGACCCCCGAGAAGTCGGACAATACCGACGAATCCAATGAAACCGGCGCACCAACCCAACGCGCAAGCGAGGGGTGAGATCGGCCGGTCAAGCCACTCGTCGACGAAGGCCGTGGGCGGTCTCGAAGAAAGCACGTTATCGAGGCCCGTCAGCCCGCGGCGACCCCGCCATGTGCACGAGGGTACGCCGCGGACGCCCGCCGCGGATGGATCCTCAGGTGCCGGCGCCCTCGTTGACCAGCTGCAGACGCTCGACCGCCCCGATGTAGTCCTCCACCATCCCAAGCACCACGTCGCGGGTCCGTCGCACCGAGGTGGCCGCCCCGATGATCTGGCCGCACGGGTTGAAGTTCACGTCCCGGGCCTCCTCGGGGTAGGCATGGCCGCGGGAGACGCAGTCGATGGCCACCATCATCTGCAACGGCATGCCGAGCGGTTTGGGGTTGCCCGGGTCCTCCCACGCGTCCGTCCAGTCGTTCTTCAGCAGCCGGCAGGGCTTGCCGGTGAAGGAGCGGGACCGCACGGTGTCACGGGACGTGGCCTTCAGGTATGACTCCATCTGCTTGGGCGGCACGTCGGCCTCCTCGACCGTCAACCACAGCGACCCGGTCCATACGCCGGCCGCGCCCAAAACCATGGCCGCCGCCATCTGGCGACCCGAGCCGATGCCACCCGCCGCCAGCACCGGCAGCGGCGCCACGGCGTCGATGACTTCGGGCCACAGCACGATCGACCCGACGTCGCCCGTGTGGCCGCCGCCTTCGGAGCCCTGGCAGATCACAATGTCCACGCCGGCCGCCTTGTGGTTCAGTGCGTGTTTGACGGAACCGGCCAGGGCCGCCATGAGCATCCCGTGCTCGTGCACCTGCGTGATCACGTCGTCGGGCGGCGTCCCCAGCGCGTTGGCGACCAACTTGACCTTCGGGTGCCGCAGAATCACCTCGACCAGCGGGGCAGCCGTCGCCGCCGTCCATCCGAGCAGCTCGCGCCGCGGCCCACCCTCGAGCTCGGGCACGCCGTGGTCGGCCAGGATCTTTTTGGCGAAGGTCCGGTGCTCGTCGGGGATCATGGCCCGCAGCTCCGCCTCGAGCTTGACCGGGTCTATCTCATCCATTCCCTCGTACTTGCCCGGGATCACGATGTCGACCCCGTAGGGACGGTCACCCACGTGCTCGTCCAACCAGTTCAGCTCGACCTCGAGCTCCTCGGCGCTGAAGCCGACCGCGCCGAGCACGCCCAGGCCGCCGACGTTGGACACGGCGGCCGCCACGTCGCGGCAGTGGGTGAAGGCGAAGATGGGGAACTCGATCCCGAGGCGTTCGCAGAGTTCGTTGTGCACGGGGAACCTCCTGAGTCGTTGATGGTTGAACTGTCTGCCGCTCGTGACGGGTGCGGGTTCCGAGCTTGGGCTCGGCGGCTGCGGGCACGGGGCCCGGACGGCCACTAGAACGGATTCTACTTTTCGCCGGGATACAACGCAGATCCGGCGGAGGGCCTACGGGGGGAGGCGGGGCCCTTGGAGATCCGACTGAGCCGGCGCTCTCCGAGGTCGGCTGGCAACTCGTCCGCTGGTCCTCCCTCGGACGGCCTTCCATCATCCCGAGAGGCTCGACACGTGGTCGCGGGTGTTACCCGCCAGCTGGGCGTCCCGGCCCACCTGGCGACATCGCTCCTACGTCGGGGCCGTCTCTTCTTCCTGGTCGGCGAACTGGGTGCGGTACAGCTCGGCGTACAGCCCGTTATATGCCAGCAGGCTGGCGTGCGTGCCGCGCTCGACGATGCGGCCCTCGTCGACGACGAGCAGCTCGTCGGCCTCGCGTACGGTCGAGAGCCGGTGGGCGATAACGAGCGACGTACGCCCGGCCAGGGTTTCCCTCAGGGCGCGCTGGACGGCCGCTTCGGACTCGGAGTCGAGGTGGGCCGTGGCCTCGTCGAGCACCACGATGTCGGGCGCCTTGAGGATGAGGCGGGCCAGGGCGACCCGCTGCTTCTCGCCGCCCGAGAGTCGGTAGCCCCGCTCGCCGACCACCGTGTCCAGCCCGTCGGGCAACCCTGCGGGCAGATGACCGATCTGCGCCAACTCCAGCGCAGCCAGGAGCTCTTGCTCTGAGGCCTCTGGGCGCGCGTAGGTGAGGTTGGCCCGGAGGGTGTCGTGGAAGAGATACGGGTCCTGGGTCACCACACCCACTACATCGCGCACGGACGCCATGGTGGCGTGGCGTACGTCGGTCCCGCTCAGGCGTACCGCACCCTCGGTCACGTCGTACAGGCGGGGCACCAGCGACGAGATGGTCGTCTTGCCGGCACCCGATGGGCCTACCAGCGCCACCATCTGGCCCGGCTCCACCCGGAAGGAGACGTCGTGCAGCACCTCATGGCGGGCGTTTTTCTCGAGCACGGCCACTGCCTCCAGCGAGGCCAGGGAGACCTCTTCGGCGCCCGGATAGGCGAAGTCGACGTGGTCGAACTCGATGGAGGCATTGCCCCGCGGGATATCGATCGCCTCGGGGTCCTCCTCAATCATGGGAACGATGTCGAGCACCTCGAAGAGCCGCTCGAAGGACACCAGGCAGGTCATGACGTCGACGTTGACGTTGGAGAGCTGGGTCAGGGGGGCGTAGAGCCGGGTCAGGTACTGGGCGAGAGCGACCACGGTGCCCACCTCGAGGGTGCCGTGGATGGCCGCCAGGCCACCCACCCCGTAGACGACGGCGGTGGCCAGCGCCGCAGTAAGGGTGAGGCCGACCAGAAAGAACCGGGCGTAGGTGGCTTGCGCGATGCCGATGTCACGCACCCGCCCCGCTTTGTGCTCGAAGGACTCGGCCTCGGCCTCGGGGCGGCCGAGCAGCTTGACCAGCATGGCGCCGCCGACGTTGAAGCGCTCCTGCATGACCATGTTCATCTCGCTGTTGAGGTTGTAGCCCTCCCTGGTCAGCGACCCGATGCGTTGTCCGACGAACCGGGCCGGGACGAGGAAGACGGGGACGAGCACCAGTGCGATCAGGGTGATCTGCCAACTGAGGAAGAACATGGCGCCGAGCACGATGATGACGGTGACGAAGTTGCCCACGACGTTGGACAGCAGATCCGTGAAGGCCTGTTGAGCCCCCAGTACGTCGTTGTTGAGCCGGCTGATCAGGGCGCCGGTCTGGGTCCGGGTGAAGAAGGCTAAGGGCATCCGCTGGATGTGGCGGAAGATCTTGGATCGCATGTCGTAGATGAGGCTTTCGCCGATGTAGGCCGAGATGCGCCGCTCGGTGAGGGCCAGACCGGCATCGCCCAGGGCCAGGACGGCGACCAGGACGGCGAGCTCAACAACGAGCTGGGTGTCCTTCTTGGCGATGCCGTTGTCGATGAGCGCCCGCAAGATGAGCGGGTTGACCGCCCCGATGGCGGCGTCGAGGATGACCACGGGCATGAAGATGGCCAGGATGGTTCGGTAGGGGACGGCGAAAGTGAGCATCCGCCGGGCCGTGCCCTTCGTGACCCGGTGCTGGAGCACGGCACGGTCCTGGCGCAGGGAGCGCATGCCGCCCCATCCGCCGCCGCGGCCTCCTCCCATTCCATGCCCTCGCATGCTCATGGCCTGCAACCTAATGTCGTCCGCTCCAGACCCTGGTCAGCGGGATAACCCGACGCCCAAACTGGCTCAAGCAGGCCCGGGAAGTCTCCGATACGGGTCAAGGAGCAGACGTGGGGGATGTGGGGCCGGAAGTATTCCTTTTTCGGTGCTCGGCATCGTCGGCCGGCGCCTGGTTCGGCGCATATGCCCCTCATGTAAGACGCGGTACGTGCCGACACAGGTGGAGATGTCGTTCTACGAACGAGAGCGGCGGAGCACCCAAGCAGGACTTTGGCGTTGGACAGATTGCAATTTTCTGTGACAAGACGGGCAACCAGGACAGGATCGGTGTACACGAGCTCTTGCAGATCATGCCTGAGATCAAGCGACGGGTCGTGGGCTGGGCCACCCAGGACGAGCTGCATCCCAAGGACATGAAGCAAGGCAGGCGCACCCTCCGGGAGGACTTGGTGGGGCAGGACATGAGAACTATTTCGAGGTCATACGCAGCATTGAGGCTCTGTGACGCGGATTTGGCGATCCGCAACCGAGGGCGGAGGTAATCACATGGAGAAGTTCCGATTCAGCGCGCTGAACCAAGACGGGATGCGCGTGACAGGGACGGAGGCAGCGCTCACGCGAGGCACTGCCCATATGGCGCTGCTCGAACGGGGCTTTACCGCGGTCGAGCTGAACGAGAAGAAGAACGTCCTTAAATTCGAGATCACCAAGAAGACGGTGAAGCGCAAGGATCTCATGCACTTCTCGCGCCAGCTTGGTGTTTTCGTCAAGGCCGGCATCCCGATCATGGAGGCCCTGGAGGTCATCTCCGAGGAGACGACCGACAAGTTGCTCAAATCCACCATTCTGGACATGATCGAGCGTCTGCAGGCGGGCGACACCTTTGCCTCGGCTTGCGCGGCGCACCCCGAGGCGTTCCCGAATTACTACCTCGGGATCCTGGGCTCTGCTGAGCTGACCGGAACCCTCGACGTGGTACTGGACCAGCTGGCCGACTACATCGATCGGGACATCGAGGCTCGGGGGAAGGTCACCGGAGCCCTGATCTACCCCGGGGTTGTGTTCGTCATGGCCATCGTGACCGTCGTCATTTTGGCCACGTTCGTGCTACCCCGATTCAAGGTGTTCTTCGCGTCGTTCCACGCCACGCTCCCGTTGCCCACTCGCATCATGTTGAGCGTGTCCAACTTCGTCCAGGTCTACTGGTGGGCACTCGCCGTCGGGCTCATCGCCGTCGTCGCTGGAATGATGACGCTGCGTAGATGGGATGAGGGAAAAGCCTGGCTCGACTCGATTGTTCTCAAGCTACCGGTCCTGGGTGACATGGTTCAGGCGGTCATCATGGAGCGAATCTGTCGCATCCTGTCGTCGATGATCCGTGCTGGCGTCTCACTCCCCGATGCGATGGCGGTAACCGCAGACGCAGCGAACAACGCGGTCTACAAGCGCGGTCTCAGCGGCGTGCGCGAAGACATGATTGAAGGACAGGGCCTGGCCGGGCCTGTCGCGCGGACCGGTCTGTTTCCCGGCGCCGCTCGTCAGATGTTCCGAGTCGGCGAAGAGACGGGAACGCTCGACGAGCAGCTCGAATTGGCCGCCTCGTACTACAACCGAGAAGTCGACATCCGGGTCAACCGCTTTACGAGTCTTTTCGAGCCGGCTGTCATCATCTTCATGGGTGTGATCGTCGGATTCGTGGCCGTCGCACTGGTGTCCGCCATGTACGGCATCTATCACCAGGTCAAGGTCACCTAAGTTCCTCTAAAGAGGGCGGCCTGGTTCGTCTAGATCGCTCACCCTCGTTCCTCTGTCCCACCTTGGGCATTGGGGTCTCCGATCCAGCGCCACAAGACGTAGTTGGCGCGGACGCGAGACCGCAGGCGGCGTTCCGTCGATCACGCGTTACCGTTGGAAACCCGCCGCTGATCGTGCTCGTTTTTCTGGGACTAATTCATAAAGTCCTTCGATCCAATGGCCGACAATTCAGTTACAAGGTTCCTTTGCATAAGGGGTTAGAAGGTGGTGAACCTTGAGCACCTTTGGTGCTCTAAACCTGACGCAAAGGGGTTTGGCGAAACAGTGATCCCAACAACGGGATTCCCTATTCATGAAAGGCGGCAAGAGCCGTGATTCAGCGTTATTACGAAAAGCTGTGGGATATCCGGCGTCGCCGGGCCGCGGGAGAGGAAGTCGGGTTCACCCTGATCGAACTCCTGATCGTTATCGTCGTCTTGGGCATCTTGGCCGCCACGGTCATCTTCGCCCTGAGCGGCGTGACGAGTTCCAGCGCGGTGGCCGCCTGCAACTCCGATGCCAAGAGCGTCGAAGTCGCGGTTCAGGCGTACAGGGCCTACCCGGGCAACAACAACGCGTGGCCGGCCAACCAGGCTGCCCTTACCGGTTCTGCGAACGGTGGTCCGTACCTGCAGAGCTGGCCGAGCAACACGGGCCACTACGTCATCTCGATTGACGGCAGTGGCAACGTGTACGTGAACCCTCCGGGAGGCACGGCTCAGACAGCTGCGACCAACTACACCGCGGCGACGAACCCCTGCAGCTCGGTTTCCTAGGTTCGTCGTTTCGCAGCTCTGCTGCGAGTAGCGATTTGTGAACTGAAGCGCCCGGCCCCCGGTGGGCCGGGCGCTTCAGATTCGCTCACAACCAATACAAACGTACGAAGGGCGGTGGTTGAATTGAAGGCCATCAACACGGAAAGCATTTCCCCCTGGCTTCAGATGCTGTGGGATCAAGGTGGGTCCGACCTGCTCCTCACGGGAGGGTCGGCGCCGCGGTTGCGCGTCGATGGCAAGCTGCGGCCCATTGAGGGGGCGGGTGAGATGTCGGGCGAGGAGGTCGACCGCATCGTCCGGTCGCTGCTCGATCCTCCGCAGGTCGCGACTTTCGACGAGCACCAGGACGTCGATTTCTCGTTCTCGTGGGAGGGCAAGGCGCGCCTGAGAGCCAGCGCATTCACGCAGAAGGGGCAGACCGCTCTGGCGTTGCGCATGATCCCGACGGATATTCCGAGCTTCGAGCAACTGGGGCTCCCGCCGGTGGCCGAGTGGATCTCGACCTTGCCGCGCGGCTTGGTGCTCGTGACCGGGCCGACCGGCTCGGGAAAATCCACGACGTTGGCTGCCATCATCGACCGGATCAATGAGACGCGGTCGCTGCACGTGCTGACGATCGAGGACCCGATCGAGTACCTGCACTCGCACAAGATGTCCGCGGTGACGCAGCGGGAGGTGGGGCTGGACAGCCCGTCATTCGACCGGGCACTCCGGTCGTCTCTTCGCGAGGACCCCGACGTCATGCTCCTGGGTGAGATGCGCGACACCGAGTCGATCCAAATCGCGCTCACGATGGCTGAGACGGGTCACTTGGTGTTCGCCACCCTGCACACGAACGACGCCGCTCAGGCGATCGACCGCATCATCGACGTGTTCCCCGACTGGCGCCAAGACCAGATTCGTATACAGCTCGCCGCATCACTTGGCGCCATCGTCGCTCAGCGCTTGGTGCCACGAATAGGTGGTGGACGGGTCGCTGCATTCGAGATCCTGATTGCCAACAACCCGGTGCGCAACCTCGTTCGCGAGGGGAAGTCGAACCAGCTCATGAACGTCATGGCGACGAGTCTCGGTGACGGCATGCAGCCGCTGGAGGTGAGCCTGGCCTCCCTCATCAATGGGGGCATCATCACCTACGAGGACGCACTCGAGGTCTCGGTGCACCCCAAGGAGCTCGATCGGACGCTGAATCGGCAGATGCAACTCGCTGATGCGGGAGCGGTCGCGGCAAACGGGGGTCGTGCCAGTTGACCAGTAACTCACGCGCCCACCGGGGTCCAGTCCTTCCGTACGATCTCGTCGCAGGAGTCAAACCCTGCGCCACGGGATGGCTTGTCGCCTCGGCCAAGCTCCACGGCACGACCTTCGCGCCGGATGAACCGAGGGTCTACGAGACATTCGTCGACGTCCTCGACGAGCGTCCGTCCTTTGCGATGGTGGCGCTCAATGCACCGGTCGGCTACCTCGATGCCTTCGCGCACGGCGGCCGAACCTGTGACCGGGAGGCCCGAGTCCTCCTCGGCAAGCGGGGCGCGGCCATACAGAACGCTCCGGTTCGCTCCCAGGTGGAAGAGGGCGCAAACGGCCACGTCGAGGGCTTGAATGCCGTGAGCCGCGCCTTGCTGCCTCGCTACCGTGAGGTGGCGGCGCAGATGGCTCCCTTCCGGCAGCGGAGCATGTACGAGGTCCACCCGGAGTTGAGCTTCTTCCAACTGAACAACGACGTGCCCCTGCGCTGGTCCAAGAGGACGGAGGCAGGGCGAGGGGAGCGTCGGGCTCTGCTGGAGAGCAAGATGCATGGGGTAAAGCGGATCCTCGATGCCGAATTGCCCAGAGTTCCCGCTTCGCACCTCCTCGACGTCGCGGCGCTCCTCTGGACGGCGCGCCGGCTCTTTGCCCGCGCCGGAGTGCGGCTTCCCGAGGACCCCCAGTGGGACGAAGAGGGACTCCGAATGGAGTTCGTTCGCTGATCGCCGGTGCACCTGTCTGCGCCCATGACGCGGCTCAGAGCTGATACTGGGCGAATGGCTTCAGCAACTCGGGTCCGGCGAAGATGGCGACCGCGGTTCCGGCCGCCAGAAAAACACCGTAGGGGATGGGCTGGCTCCGCTCGATCCGTTTCGTGGCAATGAGAGCGATGCCGATCACCGCGCCGATCAGGTTGGCGAGGAAGAACCCGAGGATTTCGTAGCGCACGCCGAGCCAGCCCAGGCCCAGGCCGAGGACCGGTGCCAGCCGGACGTCGCCGAAACCCAGGATGCGTGGGCTGATGAAATTGAGGGCGAAGAAGAACACGAACCACGCGGCCGCGCTGATCGCCGCCACCGCCATGTCGTGCCAGGCCGGGATGAGGGCAGCGGCGAGGAGCAGGAGCGCGGCGACCAGCACCAAGACGGGGTACACGATGGCTTTTGGCAGCACGAGCCGCTCGACGTCGATCCACGACAAGGCCAGCAGGCCGGCGAAGAGGACCAGGTACGCCGGGAGGGCCCAGTCGTAGCCAAACCGCGCCGCCGTCCCGGCGAACAGGGCCGCCGTGGCCAGCTCCACCAGCGGGTATTGCAGCGAGATCGACGCCTGGCAGTGCCGGCAGTGTCCCCGCAAGATGACCCAGGAGAGGACGGGAACGTTGTCGCGTGGAGCGATCGGCGTCCCACACCCGGGGCAGGCGGACGGGGGCGACACGATGGACTCGGCCAGGGGCACCCGGTAGATGACGACGTTGAGAAACGAGCCCACCGCAAGCCCGAACAGCCCGCAGATCAGGACCAGGAGCCACAAGGGGTGCATCGACTACTCCACCGACCCCTGGGGCATGGTGGCGAAACGATACCCGGGCCTTTTTCGTCGGCCGTTGATGCTCGCCGTGGATTCAGTGATCTCTGAAAGGCCTCAAAGGGTGGACCCTGGAGCGTGACAACGACAGGGCGTCCTCGACGTGCAAACGAACGTTGGGTGAATGGCCAGGTCAGCTGACACAATTTTTCCCCTGACCCGCGAGGAACGTCCGCCACGGCCGTTCCGTACACATGGCGGTCGGGAGTCTTGCTCCCCTCGACCTGGTCGAGGCAGCTTCGGCCCGGGGGTAAGGCGTTGAAAATCTTCGATTCGAGAGTGCGGATGGAGGTCGAATCGACCGCGGTCGTCGCCGCGGTCGACGACTCCAATTTCGCCATCCCCTCGCTGCGCAGCCCGGGCAACTGGGCCCGGAGGCCCCGTCGGAGCGTTACCGACGGTGAGCTGACCCTGCTGCAGATCTGTTGTGACTTCATTTGCGCCTGCATCGCCCTGCCGCTGTCGCTCGTCGTCCTCTCCATGGTCTCCGCCGTGCAGCCCAACCAGCTCGACCGCCTGGCGGTGAACGCCAAGGTGGACTCCTTCTTCCCGGTGGCGGTCGTGATCGCCCTGGCGCTCGGGGGGTGCTACCGCGTCACCCACCGGCGACTGCAGCCCAGCGCCTTCCTCGAGATGCGCGAATTGTCGTTCGGCGTGGGGTGCGGGTGCGTCCTCACCCTGGCCGTCGGCTCGTTCTTCCACGCCACCTCCGCCACCGTTGAGCCCAACCCCACGCAGCTCGTCATGGCCGTCCTGGTGACCATCGTCGTGATCACGCTGGGGCGCATGATCCTGCGCTTTTTCCTGCACACCCTGACCACGACCAGGGTGCTGGTGGTGGGCGCCGGCACCACGGCCGAGCGGATCATGCTCAGCGTCCGCCAGGACCCGGGGATGAACCTGGTCGGACGCGTGGTGGACGGTGACCTCTCCGACCCGGGGAGCCTGGGTCGGGTGGGCGACCTGCCTGACCTCTGCCGCAGGCTCGACGTGCACCGCATCCTCGTGACCGCCCGGGGCCAGTTCTCGGACGAATCGCTCGACGTCTACCGGGACCTCCAGGAACACATCCACATCGCCATGGTGCCCCGCTACTACGAGCTCATCAGTTGGCGCTCGCGGCTCACCGACCTGGCCGGCATGCCGTTCCTCGAGATCGCCCAGCCGCACCTCAGCCGCTGGGACAAGTTCATGAAGCGCGCCTTCGACCTGGCCTTCAGCTCGGCCGTGTTGCTCGTCACCTCCCCGCTACTCCTGGTCGTGGCCGTCGGCGTCAAGCTCAGCTCCCCGGGACCGGTGTTCTTCCGCCAGACCCGTCTCGGCCGCTACGCGCTGCCGTTCACGCTGACCAAGTTCCGCACCATGACCGTGGAGACGGTGGCGGCACCGGATGGCGACTCGGCGCGCGCCGCGGACGACCCGGACCTGCCGCTACACGAGCTGCGGAACAAGAAGGACGAGTCTTTCCGCATTACCCGCTTCGGGGCGTTCCTGCGCAGGACCGGCATCGACGAGATCCCCCAAATCCTCAACGTCTTCAAGGGCGACATGTCCGTCGTCGGCCCCCGCCCGTTCATACCGAGCGAGTCGGACATCGACGGGTGGGGCTCACGCCGCTTTGAGGTGCGACCGGGCATCACGGGCCTATGGCAGGTCTCGGGGCGCAACGACCTGACCCGCAGCGACCTCGTGCAGCTCGACTACCTCTATGTCACTTCGTGGTCCTTGTGGTGGGACCTGAAGATCGTCTTCGAGACTCCCAAGACGATGGCCCGGGGGATCGGCGCCTACTGATGCGGGCCGCGGCGAGCGCCGCTGCCACCCCGTCTTCGGGTCGGCGATCGTTACATCTCAACTGCAAACCACCATTGTCGGGTTCCGCCAACGGCGTA
The DNA here is from genome assembly GCA_035602795.1 of Acidimicrobiales bacterium. Classification (GTDB taxonomy): domain Bacteria; phylum Actinomycetota; class Acidimicrobiia; order Acidimicrobiales; family RAAP-2; genus Bog-473. The sequence goes on from DATNLP010000014.1 coordinate 26,597, forward strand.
CGAACCTCGAAGAGGGTGCGACCCCCATTTGTGAAAGCGGGCGCAAGAGATCGCGGCAGGGCTCGTTGTCAAAAAGGCGGGGGAGTGAGGGCGTGCGGCAACGGCACTCCCGAACTTCGGCGAAGGGAAGGCGGTGGAGCGTGGAGCACCTTCGGAGAGCGACGTTGATCGGCCTGGTGGCGGCCGCGCCCCTCGCTCTGGTCGGACTGCTGGCCACGGCCGCGTCCGCCGCCCCGCGCGTGCGCGCAACCGTGCTGCACGCCCAGCTGGCCAACCATCTCTCGAGCACCTCGACCGCCTCGTCGGGCGCCGCGCTGACGAACAGCGACATCATGGCGGCGGTCGTCAGCCTGCTGGCCCTGCTGGCCCTGGCTTTCATGGTCGTGACCTTCATCCGGCGCGCGCCCAGGGACAGCTCACGCAGCGGCGTCGCGGTGCGGCCCGGGTCTTAGGCGGAGCCGCCGACCGCGTGCACGCCGCCGTCGACGTGGACGATCTCGCCCGTGGTCATGGGGAAGAGGTCGCTGAAGAGGGCCAGGCAGGCCTTGGCCACCACCTCGGAGTCGTGCACGTCCCAGCCCAGGGGAGCCCGCTCGGCCCAGGTGTCCTCGAAGGCGGAGAAGCCGGGGATGGACTTGGCCGCCATGGTGCGCACCGGTCCGGCCGCCACCAGGTTGACCCGGATGCCCCGCGGTCCTAGCTCCTTGGCCAGGTAACGGGACAGCGACTCGAGGGCGGCCTTGGCCACCCCCATCCAGTCGTAGACGGGCCAAGCCACCGTCCCGTCGAAGTCCAATCCGACGACCGAGGCGCCGCCGTCTTTGCCGGCCACCTCGAGCAGGGGCAGGAAGGCCTCGACGAGGGCCTTGAGGGAGTAGGTCGAGATGTTGAGGGCGACTGACACGTCGTCCCAGCCGGCGGCGAACATGCCGCTGCCCAGGCAGTCGGGCGGGGCGAAGCCGATGGCGTGGAGGATCCCGTCGAGGCGGTCCCAGCGCGCCGCCAGCGCGTCGCCGGCCGACTTGAGCTGCTCGGGCACGGTGACGTCGATCTCGAGCACCTCGGGGGGCTCGGGCAGCTTGCGAGCCGTGCGCTGGGTCAGCGAGAGGGCCCGCCCGGCCCCGGAGAGCACAATCTCGGCCCCCTCCTGCTGGGCCAGCCGGGCCACGGCGTAGGCCAGGGAGGCATCGGTCAGCACGCCGGTGATCAGGAGCCGCTTGCCGTCGAGGAGTCCCACTGCGCCGAGAGGTTATGCCAAGGTAGCGGCCATGCACGTGGGAATACTCGGAGGGACCGGCCCCGCCGGGCGCGGGGTGGCGGCCCGGCTGGCCGAGGCCGGCATCCGGGTCACGATCGGGTCGCGCGACGCGGAGCGGGCCGCCCAGGTGGTGGCCGAGCTCGTCGAGCGGGCGCAGGTTGCCCTGGACCTGGTCGAGGGGGCGCACAACGCCGGCGCGGCGGCTGCCGAGCTGGTCGTGGTGGCCACGCCCTGGGACAGCGTGATCCCGACGGTGCGGGCCCTGCGCGAGCCTCTGGCCGGCAAGGTGGTGATCTCCATGGTCAACGCCCTGGTCAAGGAGGGCCGCGAGATGCTGGCCCTGATGCCGCCGCGGGGATCGATGGCGGCCGCCGTGCAGGCCGCCCTGCCCGATTCGCTGGTGGCGGCCGCCTTCCACCACCTGCCGGCCTCGGAAATGGAGAACCTGGAATCGGGGTTGGAAGCTGATGTGCTCGTGTGCTCAGACCACCAGGAGGCGACGGCGGCCTCCGTGGCCCTGATCGAGCGCATGAAGGGGCTGCGGCCGCTCGATGCCGGGAGCCTCAACCAGGCGGCGGCGATCGAGGCCTTCACGGCCGTGTGCATCACGCTGAACATCCACTACAAGGCGCACTCGACGCTGAGGCTGGCCGGGATCTAGGGACATGCGGCTGTACGACACGGCGCGCCGCGAGGTGGTGGAACTCACCCCCGGACCCTTGGTGACCATGTACTCGTGCGGGATCACGCCCTACGACGCCGCCCACCTGGGGCACGCCGCGGTCTACCTCTACTTCGACATGTTGCAGCGCCGGCTCCAGGACCTGGGGCACGAGACCAAGTGCGTGCGCAACGTGACCGACGTGGACGACGACATCCTGCGCAAGGCCCGCGAGCTGGGGGTGCACTACCTCGACCTGGCGGCCGAGGAGATGGCCCGCTTCGACGCCGAGATGAGCCTGCTCAACCTGCTTCCGGTGTACTCGGAGCCGCGGGCGACGTCCGCCATTTCGGAGATCCTGTCGCTCATCGGCATCGCGCTCGAGCGCGGCTTCGCCTACGAGTCGGGCGGGTCGGTCTACTTCTCGGTGGCGTCGTTCGGGGCGTTCGGGGAGGTGTCGGGGTTCGGGCGCGGGCAAATGCTCGAGCTGGCGGCCGAGCACGGGGGCAACCCGGGCGATCCCAACAAGCGCGACCCGCTCGACTTCGTGTTGTGGCAGCCCTCGCTCGAGGACGAACCGGCCTGGGAGTCGCGATGGGGACCAGGGCGACCGGGCTGGCACATCGAGTGTTCCGCGCTGGCGCTGCGAGAACTCGGCGTCACCCTCGACGTCCACGGGGGAGGGCGCGACCTCGCCTACCCGCACCACGAGTGCGAAGCCGCCCAGAGCGAGACCGTTACGGGAGAACCCTTCGTCAAGCACTGGATGCACGTGGGACTCGTCGGACTGGACGGGGTCAAAATGAGCAAGTCCCTGGGCAACTTGGTGTTCGTTCACGATCTGGTCGCGCGCTCGGAGTCCGCGGCT
>DATNLP010000015.1:0-9965 GCA_035602795.1 Acidimicrobiales bacterium
CCCGGCCGCCGCCGGGTGCAGCTCCCCGGGGCCGCGCCTGACCGTGCAGGGGACGGGGCAGGCCTCGGCGGCTCCGGACGTCCTCACTGCGGTGTTCGGCTTCAGTACGACCGCCAGCTCCTCCACCGCCGCGCTGAGCCAGAACAACGGTGAGGTGAGCCAGGCCCTCCAGGCTCTGAGCGCGAACGGCGTGGCGACGAGCGACGTGCAGACGACCGGACTCAGCCTGGCCGCGCAGTACGTCTATCCGCAGGGCGGTGTCCCGAGGCTGACCGGCTACGCGGTGACCAACACGGTGACGGCGACGCTGCGCGACGTGTCGACCGCTGGCGCCGCCATTGATGCCGTGGTCGGCGCGCTCGGCAACGTGGTGCAGATCAACGGCCTCACGTTCTCCTTCGCCAACCCGGCGCAGGTGGAGGACGAGGCGCGGGCCGACGCCGTCCACCAGGCGGTGGCGCACGCGGGAGCCATGGCAGACGCGGCGGGGCGTCGGCTCGGACCGGTGTGTTCGCTCACCGACGACACGCAGCCTGACTTGGTCGGGCCGAACCCGGAGCTGAACTACGCCCAGGCGGGTGCGGCCAAGAGTGCGGCCGTGCCGGTGGAGCCCGGCATGCAGTCCGAGACGGACCAGGTGACGCTCGTCTACGCGTTGGAGCGCGGCTGAGTGCGTCCGGAACACCGGCGGCACACGGGTGAACGAGTATGCCGCCGGCGGGGAGTCCTACACCGGGCGCAGGGCGAAGAGCCGGAAGGTCCGTCCGCCGGCCATCGACTGGGCGATCTCGTAGTTCGGCCAGGCGGCGACGATCGTCGTCCAGGCCCGGTCCCGCTCGTCGCCCGTGAGCTCCCTGACGGCGGCCTGGAACCGATCGCCTCGGCGTCGTACGTCGACGAGCGACGTCGCCGAGAAGTTGTGCACCCAGGCGGGCTCGTCGGCGCTGCCCCAGTTGGAGCCGACCACGAGCAACTCCTCGCCGTCCTTGATCAGCTGCAGCGTCGTCGTGCGGGCACGGCCGGTCCGACGACCGACGGTGATCACCTGGGCGGAGGGGATGCCGACCAGGTCGAGCACGCCCAGGCGATCGCCGGTGACGCGGCGCACGGCGCGCTCGTTCCAGGCGACGAGCCCGCTCCGCTTCATGAGCCAGCGATAGCCGTGTGGATTGCGCGCCAGGGCCTGGAGCGGATTCCGCGCCACGACCCACACCCTAGAGAACAGGTCGGTGGCGCGTCGATTTCGTCACGCAGCGGTCACGTCGTAGACCGCCGTATCATGCGGCCATGGCGGTGGATGTACGCATGTCGATAGAGATCGCGCGCCCGCGGCACCAGGTGGCCGAATACGCCGCCAACCCCGACAACGCCGCGTCCTGGTACGACAACATCACCGGGGTGGAATGGGAGACCACGCCGCCGGTAGAGGTGGGAAGCAAAGTCGCGTTCGTCGCCGCGTTCCGGGGCCGGACGCTCCGGTACACCTATGAGGTGGAGCTCGTGATCCCCGACGAGCGGTTTGTCATGGGCACCGGCGAAGGGCCCTTTCCGATGGAGACGTCCTACGCGTGGCGTGACACACCGTCGGGCGGCACCCTTATGGAACTGCGCAACCGCGGCGAGCCGAAGGGCTTCTCGAAGCTGTCCGCACCGCTGATGAGGTTGGCCATGCGGCGGGCGAGCACGAGGGATTTACGACGGCTGAAGGAAATTCTGGAGGCCAGGGACTACGTGAGGTAGGCCGGAAGAGAGCGGACCGGCGCGTCCCGATTCCTCATGCCCGTCTACGTCGATCCGGAGGCGACCTTGGCGTTCCCCTGGGCGGTGATGCCCGAGCCCGAGATGAGGAACCCGTCGCCGTTCGCCAGCGTGCACTTGATCCCAGCCGAGGATGACTGGCAGGTGAACGGTCCGAGGCTGATGGTGCTGCCGTAGGGAAGGGTCGGCGTGTTCTCCCCGGCGTTCGAAAGGCATTGCTGCCCGGTGCACTCCGTCAGGGAGCTATCGGTCTTGAGCACGACCGATTTGGCGGGGGAGATCGTGAGGCAGAGGGTCTGAGTCTGCGAGCTCGGCCCGAAGTTGTAGTCGATCTCGCAGCTGATGTTCTTGGACGGGGAGAAGAACTCCGTCCCGGTGGCTGTCTGCGGCAGCAGCGTGCCGCTGGTGCTGGTGCTGCCCGTGGTCGACGTGGTGGTCGCCACCGACCCCGAGCTGGCGTGCGTGGACGAGCTGCTCGTGGTCGAGGCGGACGGAGTCGAGTTGTTGGAGCAGGCGGCCAGCCCCAGCGCGAGCAGGACCATGAAGGCCGCCGCTGACGCTCCACGCAATGCGCCGCGCCGCCGCATCGCCTGCTCGGGAAGCGAGGTGGGTGTGGGCATCGCACCATCCCGTTCGTGACCGCCTGCCTCGGAGGAATCTACCAATGAGGGCCCCCGACCGACGGGCGCCCGTTCAGCGGTTCTTCCAGTTAGGTGCCCGCTTCTCCGCGAAGGCGAGCGGCCCCTCCTTGGCGTCCTCGCTCGAGAACACCTCACCGGAGATCTCCGTCTCGATCTTGTAGGCCTCGGACATGTTGGTCGCCAGCCCCCGCAGCACCGATTCCTTGGTCTTGCGGATGGCGAAGGGCCCGTTGGCCGTGATGCGGTGGGCGTAGTCGAGGGCTCGCTCCATGAGGTCGGCCGGGCGACAGACCTCGTTGAGCAGGCCCATCTCGTAGGCGCGCTGGGCCGGCACCTGGTCGGCACAGAGAAGCAGCTCCATGGCGGCCGGGTAGGGGATCTGGCGGGGCAGGCGCACCGTGGTGCCGCCGCCGGCGAAGAGGCCGCGCTTGGGCTCCATGACGCCGAACGTGGCCGTGTCGGAGGCGACGCGCAGGTCGGTGCCACCGAGCATCTCTATGCCACCGGCCACGCAGGTCCCGTTGACGGCGGCGATGATCGGTTTGTAAAGCTTCGTGCCGCGCAGCACCGCCTTGACCCCGTCGTCGAGGCGGTAGCCGTCGATCTCGGCAACCTCACCTGCCTTCATCTTCTGCTGCAGCGCCGTGATCTGGGGGATGTAGGTTTTCAGGTCGGCGCCGACGCAGAAGTCCCTGCCCACGCCGGTGACGATGGCCACATAGGCGTCGTCGTCGTCGCCGAACTTCTCCCAGGCCTTCCGCAGTTGGAAGAAGTGCTCCATGTCCATGGAGTTGCGGGCCTCGGGGCGGTTGATGGTGATGGTGACGACGTGGTCGGCACCCGTGGCGTAGTCGATCGACATGGCTCCGGTGATCAGGTCGGGCGCGGGCGACGGGCCGGCGCTGGTGGTCGATGCGGTCGCGGCGGTTAGGCGTTCCTTCGATGCCCGCCGTCAGTCGTCGGACTTCAGCAGCGTCGAGAAGCTGCTGACGCTCACGATGCCCTTGTCGTTGGTCGTCGTGTGCCCCCGGGCCCGGGACACGAGTGAGGTGTCGACGTCCGCCGCCTCCTCGCGCAGGGCGGCCACCGTGCACTTCTCACGCGGCCGCACGCGGAACGGGTCGTACTGGAAGTGCTTCATGGCGTTGAGGTGCGTGATCTTGTCGATGTCCTCGTCCGACACGCCCTCCAGGTACTTCATGAGCGCCTCCGGGGCCTGCGGCCACGTCGAGTCCGAGTGCGGGTAGTCGCACTCCCACGTGATGTTGTCGATGTTCAAGAACTGGCGGCTCTGCACGCCGAAGGCGTCGTCGATGAAGCAGGTGATGACGCGGTCCTTGAAGACCTGACTCGGTAGCTGGTCGCCGAAGTCCTGACCGGTCCACTTGTGGTGGTGCTGATAGACGTAGTCGATGCGCTCGAGGGCGTAGGGGATCCAGCCGATGCCGCCCTCGGAGAGCGCGAAGTGCAGGTTCTTGTACTTGCGCAGAACGGGCGACCAGACCAGGTCCGCCGCCGCCTGCACCATGTTGATCGGCTGCAGGCTGATCATGACGTCGATGGGTGCCTCCACCGAGGTCATGAGGATCTGCGACGAGGAGCCGAGATGCATGCACACGACCGTGCCCTCGTCTTCGCAGGCGGCCCAGAACGGGTCCCAGTGCTCGTTGTGCAGTGAGGGCCAGCCGAGCTTCTCCGGGTTCTCCGAGAAGGTGACGGCGTGGCAGCCCTTCTTGGCCACCCGGCGCACCTCCTCGGCCCCGAGCTCGGGGTCCCAGATCACGGGGATGGACAGCGGGATGAAGCGGCCCGGCTCCTCCCCGCACCACCGGTCGATGTGCCAGTCGTTGTAGGCCCGCACCATGGCCAGGGCTTCGTCCTTGTCCTCCCGCCGGGCGAAGAGCTGGCCGCAGAACTGCGGGAAGGAGGGGAAGCACATGGAGCCGAGGACACCGTTGACCGACATGTCGCGTACCCGCTCGTGCACGTCGTAGCAGCCGACCCGCATGTCCTCGAGCGAGGTGGGCTCGATCCCGTACTCCTCGGGCGGGCGGCCGACGACGGCGTTCAGGCCGACGTTGGGGATCATGTTGCCGTCGTAGACCCAGACGTCGGTCCCGTCCTCGCGGCGGATGAGCTGCGGGGCCGCGTCCTGGTACTTCGCCGGCAGCAGGCCGTCGAACATGCCTCGTGGCTCAATGACATGGTCGTCCACACTGACCAGGATCAGGTCTTCGGTGCGCATCCGCGGTCCTCCCCGTGTGCCCTCTCGGATGCAGTCATTCTCTGACATCCGTGTCACCTACCTTAGGCTCCGCCCCGCCGGGTGTGCGACGACAGGGTCCGGGAGCCGGCCCGCGGACCGGCGTGGCTCAGGAGCCCGCGGGCGTGGTGGAGGCGGGGGCCGGGGGCACCGGCTGGCCCTGGTACCCCTGGATCAGCTCCGGCAGCGGGTTGGCCGGCGCCGCCAACTCGGGCGGCTCGCCGAACGTCATGACCGAGGTGTCGAGGAAGTCCACGAGGTTCCGGGCGTTGGCGTCGCGGTAGGTGAGCGCCGGCAGGTTCCACTGCTGCTCAATGGTGGCCAGCACTGAGGTGTGGTCGTGCACCACGTTGGTCACATCGTGCTTGCGCGAATACGGGCTGACCACGACAGCAGGGATCCGGATGCCGTACTGGTTGTAGCCGCCCGGCTGGTCGGTGGAGCTGATGTCGGGCGCGATGTTGTCGGGGGCGATGGCGGCAGGCGGCCTCACGTGGTCGTAGTAGCCGCCGTGTTCGTCGTAGAACCAGACGAGGAGGGTGCGCTGCCACGCCGGGCTCGCCATGACGGCGTTGACCACGCTGGCCACGAACTGCTCGCCCAGCTGGACGTCCTCGGGGTTCTCCTCGGACTGGCACGTCGTCTCGATCATGAGGTCGGGCGTGGAGGCGAAGGTGGGCACCGGCTGGGGCAGCTCCCCGACGACGCTCGGCACCTCGCCCTGGATGGCCCCCATGTTGCAGTCGACCAGGCTCACGGACGGCAGCGCGCCCGCGGCGGCATCGGCGAAGAACTGCTCGATGTGCCCATAGTGATCCGTGTAACGAAAGACGGTGTCGAGGATGATGCACGACGTCGGCGCGTCGCTGAAGTAGTTGGTCCAGCTGATGCCGTAGGTGCTGAGCAGGTCCCAGATGGTGCCGTTGGCCGGGTAGGTGGTGATGTTGTCGAGTTCGGTGGACACGATGCCCGATGCCGTGCCCGCCATGAGGAAGCGGCGGTTCGGGTAGGTCTGCGCCGGCACCGAGCAGAACCAGCGGTTGGCCAGCGTGAAGGTGTTGGCCAGTGAGTAGTAGAAGGGCAGGTCGTCCTCGGTGTAGTAGCCCATCGACCCCGGGCCGGTGCCGGCGAAGCCCTCCATGGTGCCGCCGTCGATCTGCAGGTGCGAGTCGTCCCACGACTGGCTGCCCGAGTCCTGCGCGCCGATGGCACCGCTCTGGTGGTACGCGTACATGCGCTCGTTGCCGATCGGGTTCCAGTTGATCGGTTCCTCGGCCTTGTTGAAGGTGAACCCGTCCGCCTTGGGCTGGCCGCTCACCGGCAGCATGCCCAGGTAGTTGTCGAACGAGTGGTTCTCCTGCATGACCAGCACGAGGTGGTCGAAGGGGAAGGCGCCCGTGAACTGCCCGAGAGGCAGCGACGGGTAGGGCACGGCGCCGGGCCCGCGCACCGTGGCGGCACCGGCGCGCGCCGCGGACAGCCCTACGGAGCCGAGCGGGGAGGCGGTGGCGGCGGCCGAGGCGGCACCGAGGCCTGCCCGCAGCACCGATCGGCGGCTGAAGGTGCGGCGGTCATCCAAGGGCCTGGCCCGGTCATCCAAGGGCATGGATCAATTCCTCCTGGCGTGAGTGGTCCGGGAACGGGGCGCGGTCACTGCGGCGGCGGCGGCCGGCGGGGGGTGGTCTCCTGCACGGGCATGACGTTCTGGGTGGGCGGCGGGTACGGCGGGGCGTAATCGTCGGTGCCGGCCAGCGCGTCGATGATGACCTGCTCGTCGACGGGCGGGCTGACGAGCGACGCGTCGGGCAGCGACGGGATGCTCACGTCGGCCGGCTTGCCCAGGGCCAGCGCGCCCGTCATGTCGCCGACCGCCCGGCGGCGCCAGGAGGAGAGGTTGGGCACCGGCACGCCGAAGAGCGTCTCCACGAGGCGCAGTGTCGAGGTGTGGTCGAAGGTCTCCGTGGCGACGAAGCCACCCTTGGTGAAGGGTGACATCAGGAGGCAGGGCACGCGGAAGCCGAGACCGACGGGGCCGGCGGAGCCGCTGGCCTCCGCCGGCAGCGGGTTCATCGTCAGGTACTCGCCCTCGGCGCCGAGCGGCGGCACCGGCGGCTGCAGGTGGTCGAAGAACCCGCCGTTCTCGTCGTAGTTGAGGATGAAGAGCGTGTGCGCCCACACCTCGGGATTGGAGGTGAGGATGTCGAGCACGTTCTGCACGAGGTTCTCCCCCCACTGCGGCGCGGTGGCGGGGTGTTCGCACTGGGTGACGGGGCCGTGGATCCAGCTGACCTGGGGGAGCGTGCCGGTGGCCACGTCGGCCGCCAGGTCGCCGGGAAAGTTTGGCGCGATGGCGTTGGCGATGAGCTGTGCGCCCCGGGGCGTCGTGGGGTCGTTGTAGGCGGCGAAGTAGGGGAGCGGGCTGAAGAGGGCGAGGCCGGTGGGGTCGTTGTAGACCTTCCAGGTCACACCCGCATCGAGCAGCTGCTCGGGCATCGTGGTCCAGGTGAACTTCCCGTACTGCTGGGGGCGATCCGCCGTCTGTGTCTCCAGAACGGGGCCACCGTGCTCACCGGTCGGGTCGATGCTGGCCGAGAGCGCCATGACGCGGTTGGGATCGGTCGGGCCGAGGACCGAGCAGTGGTAGGCGTCGCAGATCGTGAAGGCGTCCGCCAGCGCGTGGTAGAAGGGCAGGTCGTCATGGGTGAAGTACCCCATGGTGGTGACGAAGTTCTGCGGCCCGTCGCCGGCCAGGTGCGCCTGCACGAAGCTGTCCATCTTCCCCCGGTTCCAACTGAGGTGCTGCGGTCCCCAGTCGTGCGTGATGTCGTTCGTGCAGGCGCCGTCCTGGGAGGGGAAGTTCTGGTCGAGGTGGAACGGCACCAGGTAGCCACCCGGGTCGACGCCGTAACCGGGGCGGTAGCCGTACTGGTTCCACACGGGGGCGAGCGTCCCGAAGATGTTGTTGACCCGTACGCGCGGGTCGGAGAAGCCGCGCACGCCGGAGAGCGTGCCGAAGTAGTGGTCGAACGACCGGTTCTCCTGCATCAGGATCACCACGTGACGGATGTCGCTCAGCGTCGGGTTGGCCGATGGTGGCTCGGCCGACGCGGCGCGCTCGATGGAGGCGCCGGCGGACGCCGAGAGACCGGTGCCGCTGGCGGTGGCGGCCGAGGCCGCTGACGCGGCGGCGGCCGCGCCGGCCCCGAGGGCGAGGCCCCCCTTGAGGAGGTTGCGCCGGGAAACCCGGCTCGGCAGGGCGGGCCCGGCGATGTCGTCAGCGGCGCCGTCCCGGGTCCGCTTCGGGTCCCGTCCCCGATCTCGATCTCGGTCCCGGTTCCTGCTTCCGGGCGTCGGCTCGTCCCGCCGCTCGTTGGCACCCATGCAGCTCGCTCCTCGCTGGTGTCGGTCGGTGTCGGTATCTGTCTGCTGTGCTCGCCGTCTGGGCACGTCGACGTCCGGCACCCAGCGCGGCAGCGCTATTCGGCGCTGTGGTTGCAATGGGTATTTACAGGTTGTCTCGCCCCAACGGACGCTTGGGTAACGGCCGATGGGAGGGGCGCTTGCGCTTGTTCAGGCTGAGTTCACGCGCTGGCCACCTCGAGTTCGGGTTCCGGTGCCGCTCTCGCCACCCGCTGTAGTTCAACATCAGTTGCAGAGAGGCCGCGGCGGGGCAGGATGATGTCGTCGACGATCCCGTAGTCGCGTGCTTCCAACGCCGTCATGTAATTGTCACGGTCGATGTCGAGTGCCACCTGCTCGACCGGCTTGCCGCTGTGGAAGGCGATGATCTCGGCCATGCGGCGGGTGAGGGAGAGCACCTCTCGCAGGTAGATCTCCATGTCCGACGGCGCGCCGCGGGTGCCCGCGGAGCCCTGGTGGATCATGATGCGCGCGTTGGGCAGGGCGAACCGCTTTCCCGGCGCGCCGCCCGAGAGGATCATGGCGGCCGCCGACATCCCCATGCCGACGCAGATGGTCGACACGTCGGGCTCGACGTGCTGCATGACGTCGTAGATGGCCATCCCGGCGTAGGCGACGCCCCCGGGCGAGTTGATGTAGAGGTAGATGTCCCGCTCGGTGTTCTGCGCCTCGAGGAACAGCATCTGGGAGATGATCAGGTTGGCCACCTGGTCGTCCACCTCCTGGCCCAGGAACACGATGCGCTCGCGCAGCAGTTGGCTGTAGATGTCGAAGGCGCGGTCGCCGCGGTTGCCCTCCTCTATGACGGTGGGTACCAGCACGTGTCGGGGCAGCTGGTTCTGGGGGGTCGCGGCGCCGGTGCCGGAGTGGGTGGGGCCCGAGTGAGCGGTGGCGGTCATGGGGTGGACTCCTTCGTATTTTCGGTGGTGTCTCTGGTGTCTCTGGTGTCTCTGGTGTCTCTGATTTCGCTGGTCAGGCCTGTGGTCCGGGGGTCTGTCGTCGTCCAGGGTGGGGTGGGGCTGGCCTCGTTTCTGGCACCTGGTCCTTTCCGAGGTTATATCAAATGTGAGATAATCGGTGCACCGTGAGCGCACGCCGCCATCCGACCGTCTTCCCCGGCTTTCGCGAGATGGCGGAGCGCCGGCGCTCGGTCTCGGGGCAGCTCCTCTCCCTCCGTAAGGAGATGGGCCTGTCCCAGGCCGAGGTGGCGGCCCGCATGGGCACGTCCCAGTCGGCGGTGGCCCGTTTCGAGGCGGGGGACCTCGACGTCCGCCTGTCGACGGTGGAGCGCTATTCCACGGCGCTGGGGGCACGGCTGGAATGGAGGATTGAACATGGTGAGCAGGGCGAACAGGGTGAGCAGGGTGAGCGCGGGGGACAGGGCGAGCAGGTTGATCATGGGGGCCACGGCGAGCGCAGGGGGCCCGGGCCGCGTGGGTGAACGAGGACGGGATCCGGGGCGCCCCGGCGCCGACCCGCCCTGGCCGCAGCTGTACCCGTCGCCACCCGGCTCCGGCGGCGGCTCCGGCGGCGGGCCCCTGTCCGACCTCTTGGCCCAGCGGCTGCTCGACCAGCGCGTCGTCCTCTTGCACGGGCCGCTGGACGACGCGTCGGTCACCCGGGCGTCGGCCGAGCTCATGACCCTCGATGCGGACGGCGACGACCCGGTCACCCTCCGTGTCGACAGCGGCGACGGCAGCCTCGCCCCGGCGCTGACGCTGATGGACGTGATCGAGCTGATGGGCGTCCCCGTGCGCGCCCTCTGCCTGGGCCAGGTCGGGGCCGGCGCCGTCGGCGTCGTGGCCGTGTGCGCCCATCGTTCGGCGCTGCCCAGCACCCGGTTTGCGCTCCGGGAGCCGGCAACGGCGGGCGCAACCGTCCAC
>DATNLP010000018.1:0-13497 GCA_035602795.1 Acidimicrobiales bacterium
GGGGGAGCACATCGACTGGGCGATGCTCCGCCCCGAGATGGCGGCGGGGATGGGCAAGCTTTCGGCGGCGGTCTACGGCAACTCGCAGCTCTCGGTGCGCGAGCGCGAGGCGGCCCGCTGGACCATCGCGCTCATCAACGACTGCGCCGTGTGCCGCGACACGCGGGCGCGTGACGGCGAGTCCGTCGGCGCCGGCGAGCCGTTCTACGCCGAAGCGGGCGATTGGCGCTCGGCCACCGGCCTGAGTGAGCGCGAGCAGCTGGCGGCCGAGTTCGCCGAGCGTTTCGCCCTCGACCACCTGGCCCTCTCGGCGGACGACGCATTCTGGGGGCGGCTGCACGGTGCCTTCTCGGAGGGGGAGCTGGCCGACCTCACCATCTGCTGCGGCTGCTTCCTCGGCATGGGGCGCACCCTGGCCGTGGTCGGCGTGCGCGCCCCGGACGAGCGCATCTTGGTCTGAGCGACGGCGCCGGCCACCGCGTCAGCGGTGGCGTCAGTCGGCGGGCCAGACCTCGGGAGCGTCCTCGCCGGCGGCGAAGGACTCCACCAACGCGTGGGCCACGTCGTCGTGGTACTGCACCGGCGGGGACTTCATGAAGTAGGCCGAGGGCCCGATCAGCGGGCCACCGATGCCGCGGTCGAGCGCCAGCTTGGCGCAGCGCACGGCGTCGATGATGACGCCGGCCGAGTTCGGGGAGTCCCACACCTCGAGCTTGAGCTCGAGGTTGAGCGGCACGTCGCCGAAATTGCGGCCCTCCATGCGGATGTAGGCCCATTTGCGGTCCTTCAGCCACGGCACATGGTCAGACGGCCCGACATGGACGTCGTCGGCGTCGAGCACGTTGTCCTCGATCTGGCTGGTGACGGCCTGGGTCTTGGAGATCTTCTTGGACTCGAGCCGGTCGCGCTCGAGCATGTTCTTGAAGTCCATGTTCCCGCCGAAGTTGAGCTGGTAGGTGTGGTCCAGGGCCAGGCCGCGGTCTTCGAAGAGGCGGGTCAGGATGCGGTGGACGATGGTGGAGCCGACCTGGCTCTTGATGTCGTCGCCGACGATGGGCACGCCGGCGGCGCGGAAGCGACGCGCCCACTCCGGGTCCGAGGCGATGAAGACGGGGATGGCATTCACGAAGGCCACGCCGGCATCGAGGCAGGCCTGGGCGTAGTGGCGCTGGGCCTGTTCGGAGCCGACCGGCAGGTACGAGACGAGCACGTCGGCCCGCGCGTCGCGCAGGGCCTGTGCCACGTCGACCGGCTCGGCTGGCGACTCCTCGAGGACCTCGCGGTAGTACTTGCCGAGGCCGTCGAAGGTCGGGCCCCGTTGCACCGTCACGCCCAGCTCGCCCACCTCCGCGAAGCGGACGGTGTTGTTGAGCCCGGCGTGGATGGCCTTGCCCAGATCGGTGCCCACCTTGGCCTGGTCGACGTCGAAGGCGGCCACCGGCAGGAGGTCGCGCACGTGGTAGCCGCCCAGCTCGACGTGCATGAGACCCGGAACCACGTCATCGGGCTCCGCGTCCCGGTAGTAGGTGATCCCCTGGACGAGAGAACTGGCGCAGTTGCCGACGCCGGCGATCGCGAGGCGGATGGGGCTGGGCATGTGGGTGTCTCCTTACTTGTGGGCAGTGCGAGGCTTGGTTCAGGGTGCCGTTTCGGTGCCGGCCATGGCGAGGGCGGCGCGTTCGGACGCGATCAGGGTGTCCAGCCAGCTGATGTCGCGGGCGACTCCGTCGGCCGTGTGCTGAATGACGGAGCGGGCGTAGACGTCGAGGTGGTCGGGGCGGCCGTTGGACTCGGACTCGCCCAGGCGCTGCACCAGCAGGGCGCGCCGGCGCTCGAGCAGGGCCAGCCGGGCCTGGGGCGCCAGGTGGCGGGCGAAGGCCAGGCGCAGGTCGAAGCTGCGGGCATCGTCCGACGTGGTCCCGCCGGCAAGGAGCTCGGTGAAGAGCTGACGTCCGGCGTCGGTGATCCGGTACACCTTCTTGCCCCGGCGGCCCCGGGTGGGGGAGTGCCGACGGGAGCGCAGCACGTTGAGCTCGCCGCTGAGGGAACCCGTGGGCGGTGCGACGGCCCCGGCGCCCTGCTCACCCGCCTCGGCGGCCGCGCCGTCGGTGGCGACGACCGCGCCGGCCTTCTCCAGCCTGGTCAGGGCGGGGTAGATGGATCCGAAGGAGACGTTGGCCAACAGCCCCAGGTGTTCGCGCAGCTGGCGACGGATTTCGTAGCCGTGCAGATCGCGATCTTCCAGGAGACCCAAGATGGCCATGTCCAACATGACGGATGAGTATATCGGTTCGATATAGCGCCGTTCAAACAGGCGTCACGGAGACGTCACCGGAAACTCAGGGAAATTGGCCCCGGGTTGCGAACCGTTTCTGGGCCCGAGGGGTAGCCTGGCCCCCGTGTCAGTCACCTCGGAGCCGAGGTCGTCCTCTCGAGCGGTGAGCCCTGACGTCACGGCCCAGGTCGAGTACCGGATCGTGCGCAACGGCCTGGTCCGGGAGGTCGAGCGGGGCCGGGTCCAGAAGGTCGACGTCTGCGACGCCCACCCCGAGCTCCTGCGGGCGGCCCGCAACGTGGGGCGGCCCACCAAGGAGGTGTGCCCCATCTGCGACGACGGGCGCCTGGTCACGGTGACGTTCGTGTTCGGGGCCAAGCTGCCGCCGGGGGGGCGCTGCCCGGGCACGGCGGCCGAGCTCAAGGCGCTGTGCCGGAGACCCGAACCCGTGTTGTGCTACGAGGTCGAGGTGTGCCCGGCGTGCTCCTGGCACCACCTGATGCGCAAGTATCCGGCCGGCGGGGGCCGCGCGAGGTCGGTGGCGCAGAAGAAGACCTCGGCGCCCCCGGTCAAGCGGTGACGTACGCGGTGCCTGCAGCGGGCGAAGCACCGGTCAACGTCCCCTCGTTGCGCGCTCGCAAGGTGCGGGACGGCGCCGTGCCCATTGTGATGGTGACCGCCTACGACGAGCCGGGGGGGCGCATCGTCTCTGAGGCCGGGGCCGACATCGTCTTGGTCGGTGACTCGGTGGCCAACACGGTGCTCGGCTACGAGGACACCCTGTCGGTCGACATCGAGGTCATGGCCCACCACACGGCCGCGGTGGCCCGGGCCAAGCCCCACAGCCTGATCCTGGGCGACATGCCGTGGATGAGCTACCACGTCTCGGTCGAGGAGGCGGTGCGCAACGCTGCTGTGTTGATCCGGGCGGGCGCCCAGGCGGTGAAGCTCGAGGGTGGCCGGGCCCGACTGCCGGTGATCGAGGCCATCATCCGGGCGGAGATCCCCGTCATGGGCCACCTGGGACTGACGCCGCAGTCCGTGTTGGCCATGGGGGGCTTTCGGGTGCAGGGCAAGTCGGCCGATGCCGCGTCGGCCTTGCTGGACGCGGCGAAGGCGCTGAGCGCGGCCGGCTGCTTCGCCTTCGTGATCGAAGGGGTGCCCGACGTGGTCGGGGCGGCAGTCACCGAGGCCATCGACGTGCCGACCATCGGCATCGGTGCCGGGCCGGCCTGCGACGGCCAGGTACTGGTCTTTCACGACCTGCTGGGGTTGGGCCGGCGCACGCCACCCAAATTCGTGCGCCAGTACGCCGACGTGGGGCGTATCGCCACCGAGGCCATCGCGGCATTCGCCGCCGACGTACGGAGCGGGACCTTCCCGAGCGACGCGGAGAGCTATCACGCCCCGCCCGGGCTGGGTGACGCCCTCTCCTGAGGGCGGCTAGGATCTCCCTCTTCAGTTCACCCTGCTCCTGACCGCCAGGAGCCCGGCACACGGGTGCCGGTCCGGAGGGAGGTACGCCGCATATGCGGCCTTACGAAGTCATGGCCATCTTCGAGGCCACCACGGAGCCGACCGTGATCCAGGGCGTGCTCGACCACGCGCTCGACGTGATCCGCAGCAACGGGGGCAATCCCGGCGCCATCGACCGCTGGGGGAAGCGCACTTTCGCCTACGAGGTGAACCACAAGCGCGAGGGGTACTACGTCGTGGTCGAGTTCACCGGCGAGCCCGAGACCGTGGCCGCGCTCGACCGCATGCTTGGCCTGGCCGACGAGGTCGTGCGGCACAAGGTGGTGCGGATGCCCGATACGGCGCCGGGTGCTGCCGCCGTGGCCGAGTCGGCGGCGAGTTCGAGCTGAGCGAGCGATGAGGACGACGACGAGGAGCATGAGCTGAGATGCCAGACAACAGCGTGACGCTGGTGGGGAACATCACCCGCGACCCCGAGCTGCGCTTCACCAACACCGGCCAGGCCAACGTCACCTTCGGGTTGGCGGTGAACCGGCGCTGGCAGAACCGCCAGACCCAGGAATGGGAGGAGGCCACGTCCTTTTTCGACGTGGTGTGCTGGCGGGAAATGGCCGAGAACGTGAGCGAGACGCTGTCCCGCGGTGCCCGGGTGATCGTGAACGGGCGACTGGAGCAGCGCAGCTGGGAGACCCAGGACGGCGACAAGCGGTCCAAGGTCGAGGTGATCGCTGACGAGATCGGCCCGTCCCTGCGGTGGGCCACGGCGCAGGTCACGAAGAACGAGCGACGTGGGCCCGGGGAGTACTCCCGCGGCGGCAGCGGTGGTGGTGGTGGTGGCCGGCAGCCGGCGCCCCAGCCGGCGCCGGCTGATGGTGGCGGTGGCGGTGGCGCTGGCGCTGGATACGGATTCGATGAGGAGCCCTTCTGATGGCACGTAACAACCAACGCGGTGGGACGGCGGCCCGCCGCGCCCCCAAGGATCTCGGTCGCCGGGTCAAGAAGAAGCCATGCGCGCTGTGTCGCGACAAGGTCGAGTGGGTCGACTACAAGGACGTGCCCCTGCTGCGCAAGTACATGAGCGACCGCGGCAAGATCCGTTCGCGCCGGGTGACCGGCAACTGCGCCCAGCACCAGCGGGCGCTGGCCCAGGCGATCAAGACGGCCCGTGAGCTGGTACTGCTGCCCTATACGCAGCGGACGGTGACGGAGCGGCCGGGTGGGCGGCGCGACCGCGGCGACCGCGGCGACCGGACGCTGGACTCGGTCCCCGGCGACGGGTTGCCGCCCCGACGAAGCCGTGACGACAACGCTGGCGCGGCGCCGCCGCCGGTTGAAGCGTTGGTGGACGACGTGGAAGCGGTGGCGGACGAGGTCGAAGCACTGGTGGACGAGGCCGAGGCCGAGGCAGAGGCCGCGGCCGACGAGGCGGGTGTGGACGCGTGAAGGTGCTCCTGCGAGACGACGTCGCCGGAGTGGGTCGCCGCGGTGACATCGTGAAAGTGGCCGGCGGCTTCGCCCGGAATTTCCTGCTGCCCGAGGGCCGGGCCATCGTCGCCACCGACGGTGTCGAGGGCCAGGCGGAGCTGATGCGACGCCGGCGTGACCTGCGCGAGGCCCAGGACCGGGGCGCGGCGGAGGCGCAAGCCAAGGTGCTCGCCGGCGCGGTCATCCCGATCTCGGCCCGGGCGGCCGGCGGCGGCCGGCTCTTCGGCTCGATCGGGCCGGCCGACGTGGTGGAGGCGATCCAGGCGGCCACGGGGGTAGAGGTGGACCGCCGCCACGTATTGCTGCCCGAGCACATCAAGGAGACGGGCACGTTCGAGGTGACGGTCGAACTGTTCGGCGACGTCGCGACGGTGGTGACGGTGGAGGTCACGGCCGCCGGCTGACGGCCAGGCGGGAGCCGGGGCGGCCGGCTACCCGGAGTGTGACAGCGGTGTGCTCATGATGGCGCGGTGGTCGACCGTACACGGCTTATCCACACGGCCGACCTGCTTACACCCACGGTTACCCACAAGGCGGCGACCGTTACCCACAGCAAGTTCGTCCTATCGTTCCCCAGCTCGGGGCCGTCAGAGTAGGGAAGCCGTGGTCCACGCCTTCGAAAACACCCGACCGCTCCGAGCGGCACCTTTGTCCGTTCCCGTGGGGGCTCGGGTGCCTCCGCACGACCTCGAGGCGGAGCAATCGCTGCTGGGGGCCATGCTGCTCTCGAACGACGCCGCCTCCATCGGGATCGAGACGTGTTCGGGGGGCGACTTCTACAAGCCGGCGCACGGGCACATCTTCGGGGCCATCCGGGTGCTGATGGAGCGGGGCGAGCCCATCGACGCCGTCACGGTCACCGACGAGCTGAAGCGCTCGGGGCTGATGGAGCAGGTGGGGGACCCGTCGATCTTCATCTCGCTGCAGGCCAATACGCCATCGATCGCCAACGCCCGGCACTACGCCGCGATCGTCGAGGAGCACTCGCTGCTGCGCAAGCTCATCGGGGTGGCGGGCGAAATCGCCGACATCGGCTATTCGGTGCCCGAGGACGTCAAGGCCGCGGTGGACGACGCCGAACAGTTGGTGTTCAACGTGGCCGAACGGCGCGGGGCGGACTCCATGCACCCATTGCAGGACCTGCTGATGAAGGGCCTCGACCGGATAGAGGAGCTGGGCCAGCGCGGGTCGGAGATCACCGGTGTGGCGACGGGCTACCACGATCTGGACCGGATTTTGCTGGGGCTGCAGCCGTCGTCGCTCAACATCGTGGGGGCTCGTCCCGGGATGGGCAAGACGAGCTTCGCCCTGGGCGTGCTGGCGCACGTCGGGATGGCCGTACAGCGACCGGCGCTGCTGTTCTCCCTGGAGATGGGCCACCTGGAGCTGACGCAGCGCCTGCTGGCGTCGGAGGCGGAGGTGAACGGCCAGAGCCTCCAGAACGGGCGCATCCGCACCCAGGACTGGGCCAAAATCGGCACGGCGGTGACCCGGCTGTCGCAGGCGCCCATCTTCATTGACGACAACCCGAACGTCACGGTGATGGACATCCGAGCCCGGGCTCGTCGGCTGAAGAAGGCCGAGGGCGACCTGGGACTGGTGGTGATCGACTACCTGCAGCTGATGACGGGCCGGGGGCGCTTCGAGAACCGCCAGACCGAGGTGGCCGACATCAGCCGCCAGCTCAAGATCCTCGCTCGCGAGCTCGAGGTGCCCGTGATGGCGCTGTCGCAGCTCTCCCGAAACCTGGAGTCACGCACCGACAAGACGCCGCAGCTGTCGGACCTCCGTGAGTCGGGTTCGCTCGAGCAGGACGCCGACGTCGTGATGTTCATCTACCGCGAATCGGAATACAACGACGAGGTGCCGATCGACCGGGCTGACGACGCGCTGGTCGAGGTGGCCAAGCACCGTAACGGGCCGACGGGGAACGCGAACCTCCTGTTCCTCAAGCAGTACGCGCGCTTCGAGAACCACCGGAGCGTGTAGGAGCGACGCCGGCCCGTCGTCGGGCCAGGCGCGCGGCGGTGATGAGAGTGGCGGTGATCACGGCGAGGCCGCCCGTCCAGGCCGACAGGGCCCAGCCGGATATGGAGCCGATGAGGACTTCGACGGTGACGACCAGGGCGAGCGCCACGGGACCTCGGGCCATGAAGCGGCGATGGAAGTCGGCCAGGGCCGCCGGGCTCGTGATGCCGTGCGCCAGGAAGACGGCCAGGCCCCGGACCAGGCCGAACCCCGTGCACACCGCGAGAGCGGCCCACGGCCGGCCGGTCAGGGCGCACAGGACGACCATCAGGTACACGCCCGACGTCTTGATGTAGGTCACGACGCCCGTCCCGATCTGCCAGCCGAATCCCGATCCGTAGACCCAGGGGCGAAAGCCGTCCAGCCAGCGCTCGTTGACCTGGCGGCCGTGGATGGGTAGACGGAAGCCGGCGACTCCCGCGTCGGACGCCGCCGCGATGAGCGCCGCCCCGCAAGCGACGGCCGCCGACGTGGTGCCTGCGAGCCCGAGTCGTCCGACGCCCGCGGCCAGGGCGGCTGCGCACAGCCCGAGGGTGGCCCCGCCGACCACGCTGCCCGCCACGAACCAGGACGCCGTCGCCCCCCAGCGATGACCACGGGCGCGCTCGGCCAGCGGCGTGATGGTCGAGAGCATGGAGAGGCCGCAGGGCGACCAGGTGGAGCGGGTGGCGGCGGCCACGGCGATGGCGGCGGCTGCGACGAGGAGGAGCTCGGTCTCGGTCATGGGTGTTCTCCGTTCGCGGTCGTTGTGGTCTTGGCGCTGTCGCTGTCGCTGTCGCTCACGCCGGCGTCCCGAGGAACGGGGCGGTCCCGAAGGCGAAGATGCCCCCGTCGCGGGCGACGAGCCAGTAGCCGGCGTCGTCGCCGAAGCCCGCCATGCCGACGACGGGCATGTTGAGGTGTATCGAGCCGGTTGAGCCGTCGAACGCGGCGTCGCCGAAGGCGAAGATGCCCCCGTCTGCGGCGACCAGCCAGTACCCCTTACCCGAGGGCGTGGCGGCCATTGCCACCACCGGCGCGTTGAGCCACTGACCCCCCATCGACCCGAGGTACGGCGCGTTCCCGAACGCGAAGATCCCACCGTCGCGGGCCACCAGCCAGTAGCCCTGCCCCGAGGGCGTGGCGGCCAAGCCCACTATGGGCGCGTTCAGGTGGCGACCGCCCATGGACTCGAGGAACGGAGAGTCGCCAAAGGCGAAGATGCCGCCGTCCGCCGCGGCCAGCCAGTACCCCTTACCCGAGGGCGTGGCGGCCATTGCCACCACCGGCGCATTGAGGGGCGCGCCGCCCATCGACCCCTCGAATGGCGCGTTCCCATAGGCGAAGAGCCCACCGTCCGCTGCCGCGAACCAATATCCGCCACCCGGACACGACGTCACGCCCACGACCGGCGCGTCCAACGTCAGCTCAGAGGCGTCCCCGTCCGACAGGAAGTCCCCGTAGACGAAGAGCCGACCGAACGACGTGAGCACGGCGTAGCCCTGGCCGTTGGTGCTCGACGCCATGCCGACCACCTGGCAGTTGGTGGCGGGCGACGTGCACGGTGGCATGGGCGGCGCCGGGGTCCAGCACGGCTCGTTTTGTTCGGCGGTGGAGTCGTCGACGGCGACCGCCGTGGTGCACGTCGGGTCCACGGTCCAGGGCGGCACGCAGGCCACGACGCGGCACACGATGCGGCCCATGCACGCCACGTTCTGGTTGCATTGCCCGTACCGGAACTGGAGGCATCCGGTGAGGTACGAATCACAGCCATTGGACCCGCATCCGCAGTTCGTCCCGTCGCACTCGGTGCCGCAGAACGGGTACCCGTCACCGCACCCGCTCTCACACGAACAGGTCGCGTTGCAGTCCATGTAGTAGCGCGGGCCGCCGCAGTAGCTCGAGTTGTCCGCCATCCACCAGCCGCCCATGACCGTGTTGGTCGGGCAATAGTTGTAGCCGCTGACGGCGCAGCAGAACTCGCTGAAGCCCGAGCAGCACGTGCTGCCACATCCACACCCAGCGTTTCCGCACTCGCAGATCTGTCCGTACGCCGTCCCGGGCTTGAGCGCGAGGTCGAGGCCGGCGCCGACGGCCACGGCGCTACCCACGAACGCGGACCGGTTGATGACGCTGCGGCGCGACAGACGGCGGTCCAAGAATGCGGACGAGCGTTCCACCAGCGCGGTCGAAAAGCTCATGGCATGCCTGCCGCTTCGGTCCCGGTCCCGGCCGGCCGCACCCGGCGGCGTGCGCCTTCGAGCACGGGCAGGGTGGACAGCGCCACCATGGTCAGTCCCACGCCGACAGCGCTGGCGAAGAGCAGCGGGGCGCCCGCCCACGGCTGGTGCGCCAGCACCGCGACGATCGAACCGCCACCGCCGGATCGGGTCGCGACCCCGAGTGCGGCGCCGGCAAGTACCAGGTTCAGGACGACGTGGAGCCACGTGGCCGGCGTGTCGGGTCGGCCGAAGCAGCCGCACGTCGCCAGTGGGCCGCCCCGCAGCCTGGCGTAGGCCACCACGCACGCGAAGAGCGCATAGGACGACGCAACGAGGATCCCCGTCGCCGGACCGGTGTGGACCAACGCCGCCAGCCCCACTGCGACCTCGGTCAGCGCCAAGACTCGGACGGACTGGCGCAGGAGCCGGAGCGAGTGCAGCGGGCGGGGCGCCCTCACCGGGACCAGCGTGAGCACAGCCCGTGCCGTGTCGTCGGGATGAAGTGTCTTGGCGACGCCGGCGACCACGAGCAGGGCGGCCGCGATCAGGTAGAGCCCGATCAGTTCCATGCCACACGGTCCGAGGGTGTCTGCGGCGCCGGTGGGCTCAGCGTGAGCGAGGCCAACAGCGTGTTGACCCGGGGCACCAGCAGGGCACGCTGCAGGTGGCTCCCCAACACGGCGTAGAAGGAGAACGGGCGGCCCGCTTCGGTGAAGAACCACTGCGTGCCCGATTGGCCGGGGACGCCGCGGCGAAGGACGGTAGGGGAGAAGTCGCCCGGCGACAGGGGGGAGGGGCGACCTTGGCGGGCGAACAGCACGGTGCCGAGGCTTTCGGGGCCGTACTCGAACAAGGTGGCGTAGACGTCGACGGGTCCCATCAGGCTGACGGCGCCGCTCCCGAAGTCCCCGACGTCGTCAGGCAGCGGGAATGTGGCGAACTGGGCCACGGCGTGGGCCACGCCGACGGGTACGTCGCGCACGAAGATCTTCGCCTCGAAGCCGCTGGGCAGTTGCGATGCGATGCCGTGGGCGCGGATGGTGGCCACTATCCGGCGCGCCGGTCGGGGAAGACGTCGTCGAGGGTCCTCGGGTACAGGCTCGGGTGCCCGGGCAGGATGCCCGCGGCTCGCAACACGTGGTCGGCCGCCGCTTCCCGCTCCGGGCCGTCCAGAGCGGTCTCGGCGGACTGAGCCCCGTCCCCGTTCCTCTCGTCGAACCGGGCCCGATGCACGAGATCGATGAGTTGGGAGACGTGTCCGGCCACGCCCTGCCCGACCTTGCGGGCGCTGGCGCCGTCGATGAGCACGAAGAACGGCGACCCGGGCACTTGGTAGTCGTGCCAGGCTTCGCTCGACATGATCACCGGCACCCGGCCAGTGGACAGGGACCGCACCTGTGCCGGGATTTCGAGCTCCGGGCCCTTGGTCACGATGACGACGCGGGTGCCCTGTGGAAGCTGGAGGTCTTCCGGCTGCTGGAGCGCCTGCCAGAACCCGGCGCACGACGTGCAGCCCGACGACAGAAACCCGAGCAGGGTGAGCCGGTCGCTGTTGGTCGGCGCGAACGCCCGGGCGTCCCCGCTGGGCGTCAGTCCGGCTATCGCCGGGGCCGGCCCCAGAGCTGGCCCGCCGGGCGGTGCCCCGGCTCGGTCCTCCCGCGGTAGAGCGGTCGGATCGCCCACTCCGACGCCGAGCTCGTGCAAGGAGCGCAGGATGTCGGCGTGGCTGCGCAGAAGGCCCGCCACCAGCACGCCGAGTAGTAGGACGAGAAACGTCGAAACAACGACAAGAGCGATCACCGCCACCTCCATTGGCCGGGAGGGTCCCAGTATCCACCTGGGAGGGCCGCGAGGCGCGGCAGCGCGGCAGCGGTCAGGTGGGGCAAAGTAGGAGCATGGCGCTCAGCACAGACCTCTTCTTGCCCGAGCCCGAGAGCCGTACCGTCCGTTGCACCGTGATCTCGGTGGACGACCATGTGGTCGAGCCGCCTCATACCTTCGAAGGCCGCGTACCCAAGGCCCTGGCCGGTCGAGCGCCCCGCATTGTGGAGACGAACGAGGGACACCAGGTGTGGGAGTTCGAGGGCGAGCGCTTCACGCAGGTCGGAATGAACGCAGTGGCAGGGCGACGGCCCGACACCTACAGCCTGGAGCCGTTCCGCTTCGACCAGATGCGGCCGGGCTGTTACGACGTCGAAGCCCGTGTGCACGATATGGACATCAATGGAGTGTGGGCCTCGGTGAACTTCCCGTCCATGATCACCGG
The DNA here is from genome assembly GCA_035602795.1 of Acidimicrobiales bacterium. Taxonomy (GTDB): domain Bacteria; phylum Actinomycetota; class Acidimicrobiia; order Acidimicrobiales; family RAAP-2; genus Bog-473. The sequence goes on from DATNLP010000018.1 coordinate 11,732, forward strand.
TTTCTGTGGCCGTGTCTTCTTCGACGCCAAGGACCGCGAGCTGGGCCTGGCCTGTGTGCGGGCCTGGAACGACTGGCTGTTCGAGGAGTGGTACACGCCGTACCCGGACCGGATCGTGCCGCTCGGCATCACCTACTTGGCCGACCCCGAATTGGCCGTGGCCGAAATCCGCCGCAATGCAGATCGCGGCTTCACGTCCGTCACGTTCCCCGAGCGGCCCCACGAGATCGGCCTGCCCTCGCTATGGGACCGGGCCTACTGGGACCCCATCATGGAGGCCGTGGTCGAGACGGACACAGTCGTTTCGCTCCACGTCGGCAGTTCGGGCCTCACCCCCGCTCCGCCTGGCGCAGGCATCGACACCCTGCATCTCGGGGCCACGCTCTTTGGGCAGCTGTCGCTCACCGCCTGCGCGGAGTGGCTGTGGTCGGGCTACGCCCTGCGCCTACCTACGCTCAAGATCGCTATGAGCGAGGGGGGCATCGGGTGGGTGGCCATGCTGGTCGACCGCCTCGAGAACATCGTCGACCGTTCCGGCTACGGCCGCGGTTGGAAAGTGCGCCCGGCCGATGTGCTGAAGCGCAACTTCTGGTTCTGCACCATCGACGACCCCTCCACCATCGACACCCGCCACGCCATTGGGGTCGGCCACATCATGGTCGAGGTCGACTACCCACATGGCGACAGCACCTGGCCCGACACCCAACGGGTGATCCAGGAGTGCTGGGGCCACATCCCGACCGATGAGCTGCGCGCCATGTGTTGCCTCAATGCGGCAGCCCTCTACCGTCACCCGCTGCCCGACCTCGTCCTGCCGCAGTGAGGGAAAGGCCGAGCGGACGCGTTGAGTCGACGAGCCGAGGAGCGACCATGTTCACACCCACAGCAGAGAAGCTCATACCCGACCTCACTCCTCAGGAGGAGTTGGTCGTCCTGGCCCGCGCCCTGTGGCGCGAGGGTTACAACGACCACCTGGCCGGTCACATCACCGTCAACCTCGGTGACGGCACGCTGCTCTGTAGTCCTTGGTTGTTGACCTGGGCCGAGCTACGGCCGTCGCAGGTGCTGCGCATCGACCTCGACGGACGCGTGCTCGAGGGCGACTGGCCCGTCCCCCTCGGTATTCCGCTCCACCTCGAACTGCACAAGGCGCGGGCCGATATCGGCTGGGCTGTGCACAACCACCCACTCTTCGGCACCGTGTGGGCTGACTTGGGCGAGGTACCTCCGATCCTCGATCAGAGCTCGGCTCTCGGCGGCGGCACCCTGACTCTGGTCGACGAGTACGAGGGACCGGTCAACAACGCCAACAGCGCGCGCCGTGCCGTTGAGCAGATGGGCAACGCCGCCATGGCGCTTCTGGCTGGCCACGGCGTGTTCATCCTCGGAGGCTCCGCCCGGGCCGTCCATCAGCGCGCCGTGGCCCTCGAGCAACGTTGTCAGCATGCCTGGTACGCCCGCGCCGCCGGCGGCACCGGTGCGACACGCGTACCGCAGTCGTTCATCGACCTCGTGGCCGCGAACGACGGGGAGGGATTCATCGGGTTCTGGGAAGCGGCGGTGCGGGCCGAGCTCGCGGCCGACCCGGGCCTGCTCAGCCCGTAGAGCGCTTCGTCCCTGGCTCCGTCACCCTGTTCCACAACGGCGACGGGCGCGAGGTCATGACCCGGCCGCTCGGGCCGACGAAAGTGAGCTCTGCGTTGGCGTCCCCGGACATGGTCCAACCCTCGGAGTGGATCAGGTGATGGTGGTACGCGCAGAGGCAA
>DATNLP010000043.1:0-2203 GCA_035602795.1 Acidimicrobiales bacterium
GGCGGTGTGCGTCCGCCCGTGGGTCTCGACCAGGCCGATCACGACGTCGGTCCCCCGCTGGTGGCGGCGCCAGCCCTCGTCGAGCATGGCGCAGGTCTTGCCCACGCCGGCCGCTGCGCCGAGGTAGACCCGAAAGCGACCGGTTGGCCTGACACCCTCGTCTTCTCCCGTCGTGCTGTTCATTGTGCCCTCATCTGGTTCGGTCCGCTGCACTCGTCAGTACACTCGGACGTCGGCCAAAGACCGACCGACGGAAAGCAGTGACCCCGTGCAAGACAGCCTGGCAACCTACCGGCGCCCCATTGTGGGTGTCATTGTCACCCTGGCCTCGCTCGGTCTGCTGCTGGCCATCCTGCTCCCGTTCCGCTCGCACCTGAGCATCGCCATCCCGGCCCTCGCCTTCGTGCTGCCCGCGCTCGTCGGCGTGGTCATTGCGGGATCCACCCCCGGAGTGGTTGGCGCGGTGGCGGGGTTCCTCGCCTACGACTTCTTCTTCCTCCCCCCGTACCAGACATTGACGGTGCACAATCCGCAGAACTGGATCGCCCTCGTGGTCTACGTGGCGGTGGTGCTGATCGTGGCTCAGGTGGTCGCCAGCCTGCGCGCGGCACGGGAAGAGGCGCTTCGCCGGACCGAGGAGGCCCGCCGGCTCTACGACCTTTCGCGCACCCTGATCGGCGACCTCACCCTGAACCAGTTGGTGACCCACATCGTCAGCACGGTGCAGGACGCCTTTTCTCCCCGGTGGACTGCCCTGGTCCTGCCGGACGGCCAGGCGGGTCCTCCGGACGGTAACGAGCGTCTGCATGTGGCTGCCTCGGTGGGTGAGGCCCTGACATCGGCCGAGCTGACCTCGCTCGTCTCCGGCGGGCAGACACGATCGCTGGGGTTCGTCGACGCCGAAACGCCGACGCGGGTCTCCGTGGCCCTGGTGCTCGACAATCGGCCGGTGGGGATGCTGGTGCTGCAGGACGCGCAGCTTGCCGGGGAGCGGAGCTTGCTCGGTACCTTCGCCAACCAGGCCGCGCTCGCGGTGGACCGGGCGCGGCTGCGCGACCAAGCCTTGCGGACGCGGCTGCTCGAAGAGATCGACCGCTGGCGCAGCGCGCTCATGGGAGCCGCCTCGCACGACCTGCGGACGCCGCTGGCGTCGGTGAAGACCGCGGTCTCGAGCCTGCGCAGCACCGACGTCGAGCTCGATCCGCAGGACCGCGCCGAGCTGCTCGAGCTCATCGAAAAGCAGACGGACCGGCTCTCCCGGCTGGTTACCAATCTGCTCGACATGACGCGTATCGAGTCGGGGGCGCTCGAGCTGCGGCCGATCGCCATCTCGTTCGACGAGCTGGTCGCCGAGGCGCTCGGGATGTTGGGCGATATCGCGGATCGCGGCCGCATACGGATCGACATGCCGCGCGACCTGGCCCTGCTCCACATCGACCACGTGCTGATCAGCCAGGTCGTGGCAAATCTGGTCGATAACGCCGAGCGGCTCTCGCCGCAAGACGGCATCATCCGGATCTCGGCTCGTCCGGCGCCAGGCGCGGCGTCGACGAGGGTCGAGATCTCCGTCAGCGACCAGGGTCCCGGCATCGCGCCGGACGACCGGGAACGGGTCTTCGAGATGTTCAGCCAGAACGGCGGCGGCGGGCGAGCCGGCTTGGGGCTGGCGATCGCCAAGGCGTTCGTCGAGGCTCATGGCGGACTTATCTGGATCGATCCCAACGTCGAGCGCGGCGCGCGTGTGGTGTTCACGGTGCCCAGCGAGGCACGCGTCCGCGCCGCGGTCTGACCGATGACCAAGGTTCTCGTCGTCGACGACGATCCCTCCCTGCTCAAGGCCCTCCGCATCGGGCTGACCGCCCGCGGGGACGATGTGCTCTTGGCCCACTCCGGAACGGAGGCGGTCAACCAGGTCGCGCTGGCGGGACCGGACCTCGTCATCCTCGACCTCGGTCTGCCTGACGTTGACGGCCTCGAGGTCTGCCGGCGTATCCGGGAGTTTTCGGACGTGCCGATCGTTGTGCTGTCCGCCTACGGGGACGAGCGACGCAAGGTGGAGGCGCTCGACAACGGGGCCGACGACTTCGTCACGAAGCCATTCGGCATGGCCGAGCTCGAGGCGCGCCTGCGTGTCGCGCTGCGCCACGCCTCTGCGGGCAAGAGTGATGGGGGCGAGCATCCGACCACGCTCGTGGTGGGCGAC
>DATNLP010000047.1:0-3767 GCA_035602795.1 Acidimicrobiales bacterium
TGATCCAACACCTGTTGTTGATCATGGTGGCGGCCCCGCTGTTCGCCGTCGCCTCTCCCTTGCGGCTGGCCTTCAGTGCCACGTCTGGCACTGCGCACATCGTCGTCACGGAGGCACTGCGCTCCCGTGTGGCGCGGCTCTTCGGCAACCCGATCGTCGCCTTCATCCTCTACGCCGTCGTCATCCCGGTCAGCCACCTGACCAGCTGGTACAACCTGACGCTCGAGCACGAGAGCGTGCACAACGCGGAGCACCTCGCCTTTTTGGTCGTGGGCTACCTCTTCTGGCGCCAGATCTTCGGCAGCGATCCCAACGAGCACCGGCTCCACCCCGCCCTGCAGTTCTTCTACCTCTTCATGGCCATCCCGATCGACACCTTCACCGGGCTCTCACTCGCCGGGGCCAGCCACGAGCTGTTCCCGGCCTACTTCGCCACCCACCGGACCTGGGGCCTGTCCTACGTGACCGACCTCCATGTGGGCGGCGACATCATGTGGGTCTGCGGCGACACGCTCATGCTGTGGCCCATGATCCCCGTGGCGCTGCGCTGGATGCACATGGACGAGCGCCGGGCCGTCCGCGTCGACCGCGAGCTGGACGCGCAGCTCAAGGGAGAGACGGATCAGCCGCCGAGGTCCATCAACTCCACCCGTACCCCGTCGGGGTCGACGCAGTAGACGAACTCCAGCGGCGTGCCGCCGAAGTCGATGACAGTGCGGCTCGACTCGACTACGGACCCGCCGAGCTCCAGGATGCGGGCCGCCACGGCCGCCAGGTCGTGCACGCGGAACGAGAGATGGGTCAGGCCGAGCTGGTGCACGGGCCGACGCTCGCCCGGACCGAGAGGGGTGGGCACGCTGAAGGCGAGCAGCTCGATCGTCGTCGAACCGCGCCGGATGAACTGCGACGTCACGGCCACGTCGTCCAAGTCCATCAGGCGGGCGAATTCGGGCCCGATGGCGTGGGACTCGGCCTTCTCGAAGCCGAGGGCGTCGCAATAGAAGTGGAGCGACCGCTCGAGGTCGCTCACACAGATGCCGAGGTGCGAGAACGTTGCGTCAGGAGTGTCATCCACGCCCGTAGTCTGCCCGTTCCGTGGCCGGCTTGGCCCGGTGGCCCCGATCCTCCGTAGTCTTTGGTCGTGACACCGCCGAAGGATCCGCAGAGCAGCACCGAGCGACGCACGGACTCGGGTATCGAGATCCGGCCCGTCTACCGCGCCGGCGACCTCGACGGCTGGGACGCCGGGGCGCAGCTCGGCGAGCCGGGCGCCTTCCCCTTCACCCGCGGCGTTCACCCTGAGATGTATCGCTCCAAGCTGTGGACCATGCGCCAGTACGCCGGGTTCGGCTCGGCCGAGGCGACCAATCAGCGCTTCAAGTTCCTCCTCGACGCCGGGCAGACCGGTCTCTCATGCGCCTTCGACCTGCCGACGCAGATGGGCTACGACTCGGACCACCCGCGGGCGGAGGGAGAGGTGGGCAAGGTGGGCGTCGCCATCGACTCGCTGGCCGACATGCGGCTGCTGATGGCCGACCTGCCGATGGACAAGGTCACGACATCCATGACCATCAACGCCACCGGCGCCATTCTGCTTCTTCTCTACCAGCTGGTGGCCGAGGAGCAGGGCGTGGCGGGCGACAAGATCCGCGGCACCATCCAGAACGACATTCTGAAGGAGTACATCGCGCGGGGCACGTACATCTATCCCCCGCGGCCGTCCATGCGGCTCATCGTGGACACGTTCGCCTACTGCGCCGCCAACCTTCCCAGCTGGAACACCATCTCCATTTCCGGCTATCACATCCGCGAGGCCGGCTCGACGGCGGTGCAGGAGATCGCCTTCACGCTGGCCAACGGGATCGCCTACGTGGAGGCCGCCATCGCGGCCGGCATGGACGTCGACGCCTTCGCACCGCGGCTCTCCTTTTTCTGGAACGCGCACAACAACCTTTTCGAGGAGGTGGCGAAGTACCGCGCCGCACGCCGCATGTGGGCGCGCATCATGACCGAGCGCTTCGACGCCAAGGACGATCGTTCGAAGATGCTGCGCTTTCACACCCAGACGGGCGGCTCGACGCTCACGGCGCAGCAACCGGAGAACAACATCGTCCGGGTCACCGTGCAGTCGCTGGCTGCCGCCCTGGGCGGGACGCAGAGCCTGCACACCAACGGCTTCGACGAGGCGCTGGGACTTCCCACGACCAGGGCGGCCAAGATCGCCTTGCGCACGCAACAGATCGTCGGGTTCGAGTCGGGCATCGCCGACACCGTCGACCCGCTGGCCGGGTCGTACTACGTCGAGTCGCTGACGGACCAGGTGGAGGAGGCGGCCAACGACTACCTCGAGCGCATCGAGAAGATGGGGGGCGCCGTCGCCGCCATTGAGGCGCGCTTCATGCAGGAGGAGATCGAGTCGGCCGCCTACAGCTTTGCCAAGGCCGTCGACGACGGGGAGAAGGTCGTCGTCGGCGTGAACCGCTTCACCGACGACGAGGGGGATCCGACCGAGGTCTTCCCCATCGACATCAAGTTGCAGCAGATGCAGATCGACCGCACGCGCTCGGTCCGAGCCGAGCGCGATCAAGCCGCGGTCGACCGGGCCCTGGCGGACGTGGCCGAGACGGCCCGGGGCGAGGGGAACCTGCTCGTGCCTATGAAGGCGGCGCTGGCCGCCCTGGCGACGCTGGGCGAGGTCTCCGACGTGCTGCGCGGCGAGTTCGGCGTCTACCAACCGGGGGGCTGACCGCGGTGGGGCAGGGATCCTTCCGGCCGCTCTTCGACCTGGCGGTGCGCACGCCCCGCCTCGAGATGTGGCTGCCGCGCGAGGACGAGTTCGAGGCGGTGATCGAGCTGGCCGACCGGGGGGTGCACGATCCCGCGCAACTGTAGGCGGCCCAGTCCGGTGTAAAGACGACTCTCTGGCTTGATTCCAAGCCCGCGACATGTCCGATTGCGGCGCCTCCCGTCGAGGACCTTGCCCTCGTAGAGGACTGGACCCAGTATGGAAGACTCGCCCGAATCAATCTCACGGAGGGTGGAAGTGATCCGGAAAGTCGCAACTTTCGTCAGTGCTCTAATTCTCTTCTGCCTGGCGACCATCGTCTTGGTGCCGGATAGAGCTGGTGCAAGTGGGGCTCCGACCTATTCGATCACCGGGACTTGCAACGCCGCGGGCTTGCCGTCACTGCACATCGTTGCGCAGAACGTGATGGCGGACCCCAATGAGCAGTCCGAACCCGAAGTAGACATGGAGTGGGAGGCTGGATCACACCTCTCGGACTTCAACGTCGAAGACGCCAACAGCAGCACAGTGCTCGTGGACTACACCGGTAACGGCTCGGACAGCACAATCGACTCCACCGAGTGGGTCGGTGGTTCCGGCGGCTCATATCCATATTCAGGTGGCCTGTATACGGTCGACGTTGTCTCACTCTCGGGGGCCCTGCTCTACGGTCCCGTTCTGGTGAACGTCCCGGCCTGCTCTGGGTCGCCATCCTCTACGTCGCCCGTGCCGCAGTCCCAGGTGCCCACCGCGGTGGGAATCGCCGCAACTCCCAACGGCGACGGCTACTGGATCGCCTATACGACGGGCGGCGTGAACTCCTACGGCAATGCCGGGGGCTACGGCGGGGTTTCGAACCTCACCCTCAATGCGACGATTAGCCACATCGTCTCCACGCCCGATGGTGGGGGCTATTGGTTGGTCGCCTCGGACGGAGGGACCTTCGCAGAGGGTGACGCCCAGTTCTACGGCTCGATGGGCG
>DATNLP010000058.1:0-12198 GCA_035602795.1 Acidimicrobiales bacterium
GCCGCCGTGGCCGGCAGGGCGACGTCCTGCAGCTCGAACGCCGGCGCCATCGGTTCCGGCGCCGGCGTGGCGGCCGCTCCTCCGGCGGGCGCGGCCGCGCTCCCCGGCGCGCCCCGGCCGGCGCCCGGCCGTGCGCTCCCCTCGGCGGGCTCGCCCAGCCGGCCGTCCTCGAGCAGCTCCTCGAGGCGCTGCCAGACCGTCTTCATCTCGAACCGGGTGAAGACGTCCTCGGCGTCCTCCAGGTTCCATCCGCCGAGTGTCAGCTCGCCGACGTCGACGAGGAGTGGCACGTCGGTGACCAGCGGGATGATCTCGGCGTTGGACCGTGCCAGGTGCTCGTTGGCGGCCAGGTTCTCGCGCAGCTTGGGCGTGAGCTCGTCGAGGTGCCCGAAGATCCCGTCCAGATCCCCGTAGCTGGTCAGCAGCTTGGCCGCCGTCTTCTCCCCCACCCCCGGCACCCCCGGCAAGTTGTCCGAGGGGTCGCCGCGCAGGGCGGCCAGCAGCACGTACTGCGAGGGTGGCACCCCGCTGCGCTCGAAGATGCCCGCTTCGTCGTAGAGCGCATAGTCGCTCACGCCGCGCTTGTTGTAGAGCACCCGGATGTACGGGTCCCGGATCAGCTGGAAGCTGTCGCGGTCCCCGGTCACGATCACCACCTCACTCTCCCGGGCCGCCGCCTCGGTGGCCAGGGTGGCGATGACGTCGTCCGCCTCGTAGCCGGGCACCTCGACCACGGGGATGGCCAGGGCGCCCAGCACCTCGCGGATCATGTCGAACTGCGGGGGCAGAAGGGCCGGCGTCTCGGCCCGTCCCGCCTTGTAGTCCTCGAGCATCTCGTCGCGGAAGGTGTCGCCGGGTGGGTCGAAGGCCACCGCCAGCGCCGACGGCCGGTGCTCCCGGATCAGGTAGACCAGCATGGAGCTGAACCCGTACACGGCGTTGGTGACCAGCCCGGTGGTGGTGGCGAGCGAATCCGGCAGCGCGAAATAGGCCCGGAATGCGAGCGACATGCCGTCGAGGAGGAGCAGTGGGCCCGCTCGCTCCTTCGTCGTCTTCGTCGTCGCCATGACGACTGAGACTACGGCTTCAGTGTGCCGTCGACGACCCTCTGCGCCACATCCCGCATCTTGGCCCGGCTCTGCATGGCGGTGCGCTGAATGAAGCTGAACGCCTCCGCCTCGGGCAGGTCGTCCCGGTCCATGAGGATCTGCTTGGCCTCGTCGACCAGGCGCCGGGTGGCGATTTTGTCCTCGGCCCCGTCGGAGGAGTGCTCCGCCTCGATCGCCCAGTCCTGCCTCGCCTTGGCCAGGACGTCGGCGATGGCCGGGAGCAGCTCCCGGGGCTGGAAGGGCTTGATGAGGTAGGCCGACACGCCCGAGTCCCTGGCCTCCTCAATCAGGTCCCGCTGGCTGAAGGCGGTCAGCAGCAGCACGGCGACCTGCTGGCGTGAGGTGATCTCGCGGGCGGCCCGGATGCCGTCCATGCCGGGCATCTTGATGTCGAGGATGGCCAGGTCGGGCTGGTGCTGCTCGACCAGCCTCACGGCCTCGTCCCCCCGGCCGGTCTCGCCGACGACGTCGTAGCCGGCCGCCAGCAGGATCTCCTTGAGGTCGAGCCGCACGATGGCCTCGTCCTCGGCAATGACCACCCGGGCCAGGGTGGGGCTTTCGGCTCCGCTCATTGCGTCCCCGACGTCACGGCGGCCAGGAGCTCGTCCTGCCGGCGCTCCAGGTCGGCGACGGTCTTCTGCAGGGCCTCACGCGCCCGCACCATGGCGTCGGCGTGGCGTGCCGCCTCTCCGTGCTCGTGGGTGGCCAACGGGGTCTCCGAGACGAGGGCGCGCGCGCGCGCCTCGTCGGCCGACTCGAGGACGACCGTCAGCTGCTCGTCGAGCACGGCCAACTCCCCCCGGGCCCGGACGAGCCGGGCATGGGTGTCACTGATCCGCCGCTCCAGCAAGGCTCGATGCATGGAGCGTCAAGTGTACGTGGCGGGGAACCAGCGACGGTGCGCATGCAGCTCCTCGAGAACACCCTGATCAGGCGGGTTGCCCACGCCCGGCTGACCGGGCACCCGGACCCAGCCGTCGGCCACCGCCGGATACCCGCACGGGTCCACCTCGAGGTACTGGGCCGGGTCGTCGAGATCACCGACGAGGCCGGGCACCTCGGTGCTGAAGCGCGCCGCCAGGGCCAGGTTGCACGCCCGCCCCAGCCCGGCCTCGAAGAAGCCGCCGACGAAGACCGGCACCCCGGCGCCGGCGCACGCGGCGTGCGCCGACCGGGCGGCCCGCAGTCCCCCGAGGCGGGCCGGCTTGAGGCAGGCCATGGCGCACGAGCCGTAGCGCAGGGCGTCGCGGACCCGGAGCACCGAGGACAGCGACTCGTCCAGGCAGAGCGGGAGGGTCATCCGCTCGGCCAGCTGGGCGTGGGCCACCAGGTCGGTGGCCGGGAGCGGCTGCTCGACGCAGAGGACGCCGTACTCGGTCAGGCGCTCGAGGTGGTCCGCGTCGTCCGGCGTGTAGGAGCCGTTGGCGTCGACCTGCAGGACGACGTCGGCGTCCTCCGCCCGCGCTACGCGGACGGGCTCTACGTCCCACCCGGGGGCGATCTTCAGCCGCAGCCGGGTCACGCCGCGATCGAGGGCGTGCGCCACCGCCTGGCGCAGCGCAGCCAGGTCGCGGCCGGCGGGGATGCCGACGGCGGCGCCGACGGGCAGGGCCTCGAATCCGGCGCCGGTCTCCAGGGCGTGCGCCAGGGACCAGGCGCCGGCGCGCAGTTCCAGGTCCGTCACCGCCATTTCGAAGGAAGCCGCCAGCTGGCGATCGACCGGTGAGCTGCCGAAGAGCGGCGCCACCTCCGCCGCCGAGGGGAGCTCGCCGTCGCGGGCGCCAGTCGCCTCGTCCAACCGGGCGACACCCCGCTCACCGGCGGCGCGCTCGACCTCGGCCAAGGGTGGGTCGACGGCGGTGCCGTCGCCGAGGGCGGCGCACTCCCCCCATCCCTCGCCCGCGTCGCTCACCACGCGCACGAAGAGCAGCGGCCTCACGCGGTGCGTGCCGACCGCCGTGCCGATCTCCTGGCGGAAAGCCACGTCGAGTCGCACCAGCTCGACGCCCTGCAACCTCATGAACTGCGGCTCGTCACCTCTTCACCGTAGATCGCAGCTTGTACGCTCTGGCGTTCCCGCCCGGATGGCGGAATGGCAGACGCGGCGGCCTCAAAAGCCGCTGTCCGAAAGGGCGTGCGGGTTCGAGTCCCGCTCCGGGCACGATGATCGCCCTGGTCAGACGGGTACATGGCCGCTACGGACGGGCCCGTGGTCACAAGTTGGTCACAACGTGCCTATGAACGTCGTGCTGGCCACAGCAACGAGCACGATCATTGTGTGGTCCGCGGTCCTCGGCATCATCGTTGCGCTCGGAATCATCCTCGGATGGGTGACCAAGACGGGGAAACCCGCGCGTCGATGGCTCGGGCAACGGTTGTCACGACGGCCCGCTGTTCCCAGGACACGCGTTGTCATCGAACCGGATACCCGGTTCTGTATCTGGTCACAGGCGGCCGCTCCGAACCGCCCCCCGCCGGTGATGAACGTCACGTTCCAGATGCCGTGCACAGTGACCAACCTCACTCCCGGATACGACCTCAAGATCACCGGTGTTGAAATCCGGGGCGTCAAGGGTGCCGAGCATTGGAACGCCGCGCAGGTGTTCAGACCGGGTGACCTTGGGATCACTGAGACAATCCGCGCGGACGTCGCGGAGCGGGCGATGCTGATGGTGGTTCTCGAGCGGGACCCCCTGCCGCCGGGGCGCCACGAAGCTCGGATGATCGTCCGAGACAACCTCAGGAAGCGCCACCTGACGCCAAAAGTGACCTTCAAAGACGGAAACCCGGGTTCACCAGATGGCCCGTCGCCTCCGAAGACAATCGCGACCAGTGCTGATCTCAACGACCTGGGAAACCGTCCACCATCGGGGCTACCGCCGAAGCCGACCCCGCGGATAAGCCGTCAAACAGGTAGTCCTATCGATCCTCCGTGAAAGTGCTACTGGACCGCTCGAAGAGCTAGTTCGGAATCTCTCGAAGTAGCTGGCCGATTCTCTCATTCACGTTGCGAAAGCAACCCCCCATGTCAGTCTGCGCAGTAACCCCAGCCAACATCGTTTGGGCCATCCCCCACCGGACGTAGCCGTCATTCAAGTCAACCAAGATCGAACGGATAGTTGCATCGTTGATGCGTTCACTAAGGACCAGGACCCGTCGTTGGAACCCGTTGAGCGTTTCCGATAACTCAGGGCTCGTAGAGAGGATCGGCACAAACTCTCCCGTTGGCTTCCCTGCGGCGGCCCATGCTTCGACAGCCAGCATCTCGGACTGTCCGCACACCCTCATCCAATCCGACAGCCTCTCCTGCAGCTCGATTAGGGCTGCTCGTTGCCGAGCATTGTGCTCCTCGCGCCGCAGCTCGGCTCGCTCCGCAGATCTTGCGTTGCGCTCCTCGACACGATCCTCATTGCGTTCGGCCGCATCAAGGCGGCGGTCCTCTCTCGCTTGCCTAGTCCGTAGGTACTCGACGCCAAGTGTCACGGCCGAACCGCCGACAAAGGTCACTATGGGCACCCACCAGACCGTCACGCCAGCGAGGGTAGCGATGCCGCGAGAGGCTCGCTCTTTTCAGGCGCCGTCGACCATCGCCGCGACAGCTGACGCAGCCTGCGACCCCGCGTCTTCGAACAGGTGGCCGTAGCGGTCCATCGTGAACGAGCTGGACGCATGGCCGAGGCGCCGGGCGATGAGGAGCGGCTGCTCGCCTGCCGCGATGAGGTGGGCAACGTGGGTGTGCCGCAGGTCGTGGAAGCGCAGGCGCGGAAGACCACTCTTTGCCACGCGCCGGTCGAAGACCTTGGCGACGGACTCAGGATCGACCGGCCGACCGTCAGCCTCGGTGAACACCAGGTCTCGTTCGTTCGACCAACCGGCCCCGAGGAGGATCCGCTGCTCTTTCTGGCGACGCTTGTGGGTCTTGAGAACCGCGACCGTCCCGGGGTCGAGGTCGATCGAGCGCCGACCCCGGTCCGTCTTCGTGCGGTCTGAGAACAGAAGGCCGCCGTTCGGCGCGCCCGGCGTCCGGACGACGGTCAGCTGGTGGCGGACTTCGATCCGAGCCTTCTCCAAGTCGACGTCGGACCACCGCAGGCCGCAGACCTCGCCGCGACGCATCCCCGTCATGGCGGCCACGCGGAACAGGGGCCCGAGCGCCTCGTGCGCAGTCAGGTCTAGGAACGTGCGCAGCTCGGCCGGCGTCCACCACGCCATCTCCGGTGGCTTCGTGTCCTTCGCCCGTGGCGGGTCTGCCATTGTGGCGACGTTGCGGGCAAGGTCGCCCTTCCGTACGGCGTCGCTGAGCGCCTTCTGCAAGATAACGTGGACGTACCGGACCGACCGAGCGCTGAGGCCGCCCTCGCGCTGCCGGAGACCCGAAGTGAGCAGCGCGGCATAGAGCTGGTCGAGGTCCTTCGGGGTGACGTGGTCGAGGCGTCGGCCCCCGAGGACGGGGATCACGTACTTCATGTTCCGCCTGTAGCCGTCGACCGTCGAGGGGCGCAGGCGTGTCGTTAGCCCGTCGAGCCACTTCTCGAGGTACTCGGCCAGCGTCTGCTGCGCTGGTGCCACGTAGGTTTTCGTTGTGACGTCCCGGCGGACCTTGTCGAGCGCCTCCTGGGCCGCCTTCTTCGTCGGGAAGCCGCGCCGTCTGGCCTGAAGACGCCGACCGTCCGGGCCCCGACCCAGGTCGACGATGAACCTCCATGTGCCGTTCGGGTCCTTCTGCGGTGCGGCGCTCGCGTTGCGCGTTGTCATTGGGCTTCCTCCAACTCGGTCAGAAGGCCCCTCGCGGTCGCCTCCTTGATGTATCGACTGGCTGTGCGCTCCGAGCACGGGAGCTGCCTCGCCACTTCGGCGCGCGGCCTCGGGCGCCAACCATTCGCCCGAGCACTAGCCCTCTCGGTGTTCACGATCTCGGCGACTCGCTTGAGGTTGGCTGGGTCGTCGGTCTTGCGGTAGCGACGAGTTTGGAGAGCCGCCGGGCCAGCCCACCGCGCCGGGTTGTCCACCGTCGCCGACGCCTGCTGAGCAACAGCCGAGATCGCATCGCGGATGAGCCGATCTACCGGCACCTCATGCACGAACTTCGCTGTGATCTCAGGTCCGACTGGCGCCCCATCCTCAAACGGGTCGACCCAGCGGTCGATGTGGAGGTGACTCACGACGGGACGTCCGGCCTCGACCTCCAGGACCAGGGTCACGGTGGGGCTGCGACCAGCGGAAATGGCCAGGACCGGGACGCTTTCGTAGAAGCGCGTTCCGTTCGAGAGCTCGACGGGGCGCTCGCTCTCCGGTGGGGCGATGACCAGGGTGTAGTCGTCCATTCCGGAAGTGTGCCATATGTGGGCCAAGTTGTCCACCCCTAAGTCTTGTTTTTGTCTCCTATCTGGCATCACAATGGCTCATGCCCAGACCCGCCACCACCCTGACCAAAGTCAGCCGGGGTCGCCTCCTCTTTCTCAATGGCGACTTCGAGGTCGCAATGCTCGCCGCTGGTGCCGAGGCCTCCGACGTCGCGCGGGAGACGGGAGTCAGCCCCTCGACGGTGCGAAAGTGGCTCCGCGGCGATCGGGTTCCCCGTGCTGCCGCAGCAAGTCGGGCGGCTGAGGTCTACGACCGACTCGTCGAGCAGGTTCGTAGTGCCTTCCGCGAGGTCTCCGCATGACTGCCACGGTGGTCCCCCTTCCCGAGGACCAGCCGACCCTCAAGCTCTGGCCAGACGTGGGGGCCATCCTCGGACTGAGTCGCTCCGCCACCTACGACGCCGCGGCCCGTGGCGAGATCCCGACACTCCACTTTGGCCGGCGCGTTGTCTGTCCCACTGCCGCCATTCGCAGGATGCTGGAGCTGGACTCGTGATGGCCGAGGTCCAAACGCGCACTGTCAAGGTTGAGCTGGAGTCGGGCCCTGCGCTGGCCCGGGTGTCGGCTGTTGAGGACGCGAAGACCGAAGCCGACCGCTACCGGCAGCTGTCACTGGCCAGCCAGAACCCCGGCTGGGGTCCGAGTGCGGCCCGGGGGGCGTCGTGAACGCGGTGCCGGCACCGGTCGATCCCAGCCAGATATCGAACCACTCGAAGGAACTCCTGATCGAGCTGTTCACCTACGACCAGCTCGTGCACCTCGCCGCCATCAAGCGCGCCCGGGAGCCCTACATCCGTGCCCGTCGCTCGCTCAGTGCCGCCTCAATCGACGAGCTGGCGGAGATGCTCATCCGGGGAGACCGCCCGACGGTGGGCTGGTGGCGTCGCCACGGGGAGGGGGCGTCGTGACCGTCGCCGTCGCTGACGTCGAGCCGATGAGCGAGGACCCTCCGTGGCTGCAAACCGATGCGCCGCCCATGCTGGCGGCTGACCCAACCGAGGAGCAGACCCTGGCCCCCGTCCAAACGGAGCCGAGGGGGGAGAGGTCGGTGTCAGTCGCGTCTTCGGACTCGCCGCCGGACCTCTTGCGGCGCTGGACGATGGCCGAACTGCTCTCGGAGCCCGATGACTTCACCTGGCTCATTCGAGGCCTTTACGCGGCGTCGACCTATGGGCAGCTCGCCGGCCCGATGAAGGCGCTCAAGTCGTACTTGCTGGCCTTCATCCAAGCCGGGGTGGCAAGCGGCGCCCCGATCTTCGGGCACTTCGAGCCGGTCGGTTCGCCGCGGGCTGTCTTGGCCTATGTCGGTGAGGGTGGGCGAGCACCATGGACGAGGAGATTCAAGCGAGTTTGCGCGGCGATGGGAATCAACCCGTCCGACCTGGATCTGCGGGCCGTCTTCGATATCGCGCCCATTCCGAGCTTGGTGTTCCAGGAGTCGCTTCGCCGCCACATTGACGAGCTCGAGGTCTGTCCGCTCGTGAGCATCGACCCTCTCTATGCGTTCCACGGCACTACGACACGGGCCGCCGACCTTCACCAAGAGGGCGCCCTGTTGAACCTGCTCTCCGAGCCGTGCACCGAAGCTGAAGCGAGTCTCATCGTCGTCAACCATTACAACCAGACGGGCGCGGGGTCGTCGCTCAGGCGGATCACCATGGCCGGCTCGGGAGAGTGGGCCGACTCGTGGCTCCTCCTCGACCACAGGGAACAGCCCGACGTGGAGAACGGCCTGTTTCGGCTCACCCTTGAGGTCGGCTCGCGGCAGTGGGGTGGCGCTACCTGGAATCTGGATCTGGACATCGGCCGATTCGACATCGACACCGGATCACACGACGGCCAGATCGCGTGGGACCTGAACCGGGCCTCGGCTGCTCCCGCTTCTGCGCGTCGAGACGATGCCAAGGCCCGGGCTCGGCTCGGCATCCTCGAAGCGCTCGGAGATAAGCCGTGGATGCTCACGAAGACTGACCTGCGATCGATCGTCGGCGGCAACCGCACCACCTTCGACGCAGCGCTGGCCGAGTTGGTCGACGAGAACCAGATCAGCCACGACAAACGACCGCGAAACGAGTCGGGGGTCGAGAAGACGCGTCCATTGTGGGGAATCCGACCATCCGGGACCGCGCCGAATGGTCCGGGTTGGCCCGGAGAGGCGGACTGATATGGCCGCACGCTGGGAGAAGAACATCGGCCATTCGTGGTCCGGGTTCATGGTCCGGGTTGGTGTTCCCATGGGGACGACAACCAAGGCGTCCCATGGGACACCTATAGGCCGACGTTCCTTGGTTGTTAAGCGCCAGCCTCGGGAGGCATCGTGACATTCGTCTTCACCGAGGAAGTTGTCATTCGCTGGCGCAATGACCATGCTCTGGCTGCGTCGGTTAGAGCGCACGACGGCATCCACGACGTCACTTTCACGGCCGATGGCTGGGCCTGCACCTGTCCAGAGAGCTACGGGTGCGTGCACATCCTGGCCGTCAAGGGGATTGCGGCGGTGGCCTCGTGACGACGCTCGACGACCTCTTCGAGGAGGTTGAGGATCTCCTGGTCGCCGGTGGTTGCGATGTGTGCGCCGCGTGGACCACCTCGGAGCTGACCGAGTCGGGTGGCCGACGTGAGCGTGTCTTCCATGCGCCCGGCTGTCCGGTGCTCACCGCGATGCGAATGGGGGACCAGCGGTGAGCCGGCCGACCCGTGCGACCACTTCCAAGACCCCGCAGGTTGATGCGTGCGAGGCCGGCGCCGGTCTGATCAGTGACCAGCCTGTGACCACCGGAGCGAACGCCCAGGTCACAGCACCCGATTCGGGCGGTGATGGGACTATGAATCCCGCTCCGAATGGGGACCTACGCCCCGCTCGTGGCTACTCCTGGCCGCCCTTCGAGCCCGGCCACACGCTCAGCCTCGTCCACGGCGGCTACAGCGAGACGGCCATCGAAGCTCGAGCGGCCGAGGTGCGCGTCCAGCTGTTCGACCTCGCACCGTGGCTACAGCAGGACGCCTTCGTGCCCGCCGTCGCTCGCTTCCTGCGGGCTGAGGCCCGTGAGCGGCTGATCCACGAGCACATCGTCAAGGTGAGCGCCGAGAGGGGCGCTGGAGCGGTCCCACAGCGACTCTGGGAGTCGGCTACCGCCTGCGCCAACGCCTCGATGAAGGCAAGTGCGCTGCTCGGCCTCGATCCGCAGTCCTACGCCCGCCTGCGCGCCACCACGGGCACCGCTGCTGCCACAGAGGCCGGCCTGGCCGACCTTGCTGCTCAGGGTCGCCAGATCGTCCAAGCGCACCAGCCATCACCAGCAGTCCCCGCAGCACCCGAAACCACCCAGGAGGACACCGCATGACCAAGACCGAAGCCCGCCCCACCGACCGCTACGCCGGCATCCGTCCCGAACTGCTCACCGACCCCGTGCGGGCCGCCCTCGAGGACTACGCCGGCGCCGCCCGCTATGACGACGAGGCCGCCGAAGCCGTGCGGGCAGCCGAGCTTGCTCTCGCCGAGGCTGAACGTGCCCGCGACGTCTCAGCCGCAACCGAGGCTGCCTACCGCCTTGGCACTGCCCGCCGCGTGGCCCAGCGCGCCGAGCCGGCGATCAGCCATGAGGGCGGCATCGCCTTCCGGGCGGCCCTGAAGGCGGGCTGGGACGCTCACCGCCACGCCGTCGAGGTGTCCCCGTCCGACCGTGAGGCACAAGCGGAGCACGGCCGGCTGCGCGCCGTCGGTGTAGCCCTGCGCCCCGAGATCGATGCCTTCGCCCAAGACCCCGAGCACTGCGGCACCGCACCGGATGACCTCCTGCGCCGGCTCTCGACGCTCCTCGACCGCGACGACGTCTACGCCGCTGGACTTGGCTCCCGGCCCGTCGAGATCTGCGGGGTAAATCCCCCCGACCCACTGCCCACGACCTGGCCTAGGCCAACGCCCGGCGGCGGGCGCTGGTGAAAGGACAACCATGACCGACTCCATTCACATGCGCGTGACGATCGACGACGACGGCACTGTCACCGTCACACCCGCTATGGCGAAGGGCCTCGCCGTGAACATCGAACCCCAATCCGCACCTACAGAGAAAGACGACACCGTCATGACCACCTTCAGCCCATACAACCCCGACCTGTTCGACCCAGCCGTCGACCACGCTCTGCACGAACGATTCCGCAGGTTGGTCGCAAAAGGGACGGCACCACCGAAGGGCTCCCCGCTCTACGACAATCTGTACGGCGGGTACGTGCGCCATGAGGCACGCCAAGGGCGCGTCGTCGCCAAGGCCACGGAGCATCCGGAGGGGGGCTACACAAACACGGCGGTCCGCGATGCCGCGTTCGGACGCAACGGTGGGCTGCCTTACGCCGGGAATCCTGCCGATGCCAGCGACGGGGACATCAGCACCCAAGACAGTTGTCTGGCCATCATTGCAGCGGTGTGCAACGCCGCGCGCCGCGCGACCGCCACCGGCCAGTACGACGGCGCGATGGCGAAAGCAATCGAGGCGAGCAACAACGACCAGCTGTCTCGAGCCCGCCTGACGGCGAAGATTCAGTACCAGACCGACCCGGCGTTCCGCGCGGCTCTGGACGCTCCCACGCCACGGCGTCTCGCCACCCTGGAGAAAGTAGAGGAGCGACTCACCGAGCTTGCGAAGTCGCGAGAGGTCAGCACCGAGGACGCCCAGGTGATCCTGCAGGAGCTGCAGGGCGGGCAGTGACCGAGCCGCAATCGGCCGCGCTCGCCCTCCTCGCCGCGCTCGTCCTCGAAGACGGGCGACGGTGGGGTGAGGCCGCGGTGCCCGAGCAGTGGGAAGACTCGGTCGCGGTGCTGTCGGGCGACGTGCCATACCACTTCCTGACTCGTGCCCGCGGCTACTCGAAGACGACCGACCTCGGCGGTATCGCCATCGCCGTCATGCTGGCCCAGCTTCCCGCCGGCTCGCGGCTCTACGGACTCGCGGCCGACCAGGACCAGGGGCGACTGCTCATCGACTCGATCGACGGCTTCCGCGTCCGCACGCCCGAGATCGCCAGCGCGCTGACCGTCCAGGCCAACAGAGCCGTGGCCACGAGCGGATCAACTCTCGACGTGCTCCCGGCCGACGATGCCGGCGCCTGGGGTCTGCGGCCGGCCTTCCTCATCGTCGACGAGCTGGCCCAGTGGGGAACGACCCGCAAGCCCCGGGCCATGTGGGAGGCCGTCACGTCGGCCATGCCGAAGGTCAAGGGCAGCCGCATGGTCGTACTGACTTCGAGCGGTGATCCCGTGCACTGGTCGCATGGTGTCCTCGAGCACGCCTACGCCGATGACCTCTGGCGAGTGCACGAGGTTCGCGGCGCGCCGCCGTGGGCCAGCCCCGAGCGTCTTGAGGAGCAGCGCCGCCGGCTCCCAATCTCACAGTTCGCTCGCCTGTTCCTGAACGAATGGACGGCGTCCGAGGACCGCCTGACGTCGGTCGAGGATCTCCGGGCCTGTGTGACCCTGGACGGGCCGCTGCCTCCTCAACCCGGCGTGTCCTATGTCTGCGGACTCGACCTCGGCCTCAAGAACGACCGCACCGTCGCGGCCATCTGCCACAGCGAGCGCGTCCAAACCTCCGAAGGCTCAGTCGTCGGTGTGCGCGTACCTCTGGACCGGATGGAGGTCTGGCAGGGCACCCGACGGCGCCCGGTACAGCTCTCAGACGTCGAGGACTGGCTGCTCCAGGCACACCACTCCTACCGACCGCTGCGCGTCG
>DATNLP010000174.1:0-7056 GCA_035602795.1 Acidimicrobiales bacterium
GGGGTCGGGAAACCCGCCCCGCCGGGCCGATCATGCAGGGTTGGTCTCGCCGGTGAGCTCATCGACAGTGCTGTGACGCTGGACCCTGTGGATGTCCACGGTGGCAAATCGGAGGCTGACACCGATCTCGTCGGCCACCAGCTCGACCTTGGATCGGGTCTCTCCGTCCTCGGTCTCCCAGCGGCGCTCCTCCAGGTGGCCAGTGACCACGACCCGGGCGCCCTTGGTCAGGCTCAGCGCGACGTTCTCGGCCAGGTCACGCCAGCAGACGATGTCGAAGAACGAGGTGGACTCCTCCCACTCCTGGGTCTGGCGGTTCTGCCACCGGCGATTGACCGCTACTGACAGCGAGGTGGTGGCTTGGCCATCTCTCGTATACCTGATTTCAGGGTCCCGGGTCAGGTTGCCGGCGATGGTGGTGGATGTGATGGTCATGGTCTTTTTCTCCTCATGATTGATGGCGGGTGGGGCGCTTTTCGCCCCGCCTGGTCCGTCATCAATCGGATGTGCGCCGATTGCCCACACCGGCGCCAGCGGTCAAAGGGCGGCCACTGGCCGAGCGAGGACATAAAGGCCGACCCCGGCGCCGGCGTGCCGGCGATCCCCGGGGGCGAGGCGTATTCCGGAGCGACCTTGGAGGGCTGGCGGCGGTGTGACACCAGCCGCTGAAGTGGCTCAGAGACGGTGGTTCTGTGCTCGTCCCCATCGCACCGAGCGCCGAACAGCGGCGGTGCGCCGTGCGATCTTCACCTCTGCGTCAGCTACCGCAGCGCGCTCTCCGACATCAACGCGATCTCCGACACCATTGGGTGTAGTGCCGTCATGAGGGGTTCATGATCACAACCATGAACCCCATGAGCTGGTGTTTTGTCGGTCCCCATCGTCTTGCCCGTGCGACAGCGTAAACCGACCCGGCTACATCGGCTCCAGCGTCATGAACCCCTCATGGTCACAACCATGAACCCCCTGAGCTGGTGTTTTGTTGGTCCTCGGATTCGCCACGGCGCTGAGCTGGAGTTTTGTCCGGCGACAACAATTTCTCGGGTTTTCTTCGGCCATGAGGGTTTCCATGAGGCTTTTCATGAGGGTCCCTCTTCATCGTGGCGCCCATGGACTCCCCCACAATCCAACGACTCCGATCCGAATGGCTGGCCCTCGGGACTGCTCCTCCATCGAGGGCCGCCTGTTATCGCCTGGCCGAGAGTGAGCCCGTGGTCGCCGGCCTTGAGGTGCGCGACCTTGCCCAGCTGATCACGGCCCTCCCGCTCTCATCGCACCGGCTGTCTCGCCACCAGGCGGCAGCCGTAATCGCCGCCATGCTGCGGAGCGCTGATGTCGATGCGCTGATCCCCCGTGCCATCATCCAAGCGCTCATCCCTGGTGTCCTCGCTTTGTCCCGACGCATCGACGTTGCCGCCGGACCGTGGTGCGATCTCGACGCGTTCTACGCCGACGCAGTCTCTGCTCTCTGGGAACTGACGATGAGCTGGTCTGGTGCCTACCGCCCCTACGCCGCCGGTGACCTGTTGTCGGCAGTCCGTACTCGAATGCGAACGCTGCAGGCCAGCGAGCATCGGCACCGCTCTCGGCAGACCGGTACCCCCGACGCCTTGGACAGCCTCTCGGCATGGAGCGGTCGCACGGGCGAGGAGCTATTGGCCGCAGCCCTCGCCGATGCGATCGAACACGGCCTCAACTTGGCCGACGCCGCCGTCCTCTACGCAACCAGGGTGCTCGGTATGTCCCTCGGCGAGGTCGCCGACCTTGCCGGGATACCTGCTCATCATCTTCGGCGACAGAGGCGGAACGCCATCGATCGGATGGCGGCTTGAGGTGCGCCAGACGAAGACCGAGTCCGATCTCAGCGCTGAGATCGGGCCGTCACCGGCGAGTGGGCAGCTGGGTAGGGCCAGGTCTGCCGATCGAGTCGGGCAGTACGGCATGACGGCCTCCACCTTCCCCACCGGCCATGACGTCTTAGTCAGTGCTGATTTCGAGCAAGCGAGGTCAAAGCGGTGAGCCAGTTTCTGACGATGCCCGAGGCCTCAGCCCATTGCGGCGGTGTCCCCAGCCCGGAGACGTTGTACCGACTGGCTCGCGAAGGCCACCTGCCCGTCCGCCGGATCGGTCGGCGCCTGGTGATCTCCGAGCGTCTCCTCGATCAGTGGATCGACTCGGTCGGTGATGTACGAGCCACCGAGTATCCCGGTGCATCGCTTGTGGGCCGGCACCCCCACCAGAATCTCTTCGTCGAAGTACAAAAGCCCGCTTGACCACGTCCGGCCAGCAATCAGGGCCCAGGACTTGGCTGACCGAGGGCCAATCGGCCAACAACCACACGGAACGATCTGAACCGCTTGCTGGAGCGAGCAATGGGGCCAGCGCAGTGCCAAATGTCGATCCCCGAGCCGGCTTTCAGTCACTCCAGCAATGCTGGCTACTCGTTCAACCTCAGCAACATAGTGATCGATCCTCCGGTTCCACCCACGACTTCGAAGCCCAGTCGTTCGTAGGGCCGCTGGGCAGTATTCTCTGGTTCGACGCTCAGGCCGAGGCCAGGAATGCCGCGAGTTCTTCCGTCGGTCATCAGACCATGGAGGAGCCTCCGATAGATTCCCTGTCCCCAGTTTTCGGATCTACTCACTCAGCACGGCCAGACGGTACCGATCCTTCGGCCAGCCAATCGACTGATCTGGCCCCGAACGATGCCGGGATGAGGCGCCCAAGGGTCGGGTCTAACCTACGAACGTGCCGCAACCAGACGAGCCGTTGCCGCATTTCGCCGAGTTGGCGACCTTGACCCCTGCGGCGCGCTCTACTGCGAGCCAGGTGCTCAGCCCCGCCGACTTTGCGCTCATGTTCAACGCACGTAGCCGCCAGCTCGGCTGGTTCCTGGGTGCAGGAACTTCGGCCGCCGCCGGGATACCGACCGGCTACGACATGATCGTTGAGTTCAAGACCCGCTTGTTCTGCCACGACACCGGACTCGCCGTCCGTGAGATCGACCCCGGAGATCCTCTTTGGATCGAGAGGATCGATGGGCACTTCGAGCACCGGGGGATCATGCCGGCACGGGGCAGTCCCGAGGAGTACTCGGCGTACTTCGAGGCTGCATATCCCACGGCTCGGGATCGCCGGAACTTCATCGATGACAAGCTGAGCCGAGCGGCCCCATCCTTCGGCCATCGTGTCCTGGCCGCGTGTGTCGTGTCCGGTCAGACACAAACGGCGCTGACCACGAACTTCGACCAGCTCGTCGAGACGTCGTGTACGACCGCTGACGAGCTGGTCGGTCCCGCAGAGCGCGCCAGATTGAACGTCGCCGACCTCCAACGTGTCGACGTTGCTCAGCGTTGCTCGACGCAGGGCGATTGGCCGCTCTTGATCAAGCTCCACGGCGACTACCAGTCGGACAGCTTGAAGAATATCTCGGCAGAACTCGTCAGCCAAGACGAGGAACTGCGCCAGGTCATGATTACGCTATGCGGGCGATACGGGTTGGTGGTCGCCGGCTATAGCGGCCGAGACGAGTCGATCATGGAAGCCCTTAGCGCAGCGCTCGATCAAAACTCCCCGTTCCCGGGGGGAGTGTTCTGGGTCACTCGACCCGAGAGCAAGCTACTGCCGGCGGTATCCGCCTGGCTCGACGCAGCAGCGAATGCCGGCGTGAGGGTGCATGTTGTTGGAGCCGAGAACTTCGATGAGCTCATGGGAGCAGTAGAGCGCCAGCTCGACTTCCCGGCGCCGCTGGCGGACCACGTCAGAGCGGCTCGGCCAACGGCTCGCGTCACGCTGGTCGAACTCCCGACGGAGAGCGGCGAGCAGTACCCCGTGCTGAGGACGTCGGCATTGCCCGTGCTCGAGATCCCCACCAAGGCGCGGCGAATCGAACTCTCACAGGCCGCGACCACCAAGTTACTTCGTGAGGCGCTCAGGGAATCCGGTCGGGGGCGGCAGGTAGCCATCGCGGCAATCGCCGGCGGTGCGGCTGCGTTCGGGCGCGACGAGGACCTGCTTGTCGGACTCTCCTCCTACGGACCCATCCTGAGCGGTGAGGTAGCCGTCGATCCGCGTGCCGACAGTTGGGCGCATGGCTTGCTCTACGACGCCCTCGTCAACGCACTGTCGAGGAGTCGGCCCGCCCGCGCCAATCCGGGTCGCCACCTGGTCATACTCCGACCACCCCAGCCGGGCCGGGACGACCCCGTTGCTCACGAAGAACGACAGAGGCTCGAGGGTCTCAAGGTCGCCTACAAATCCAGTCTCCATGGCAACGCCACTACGCTCGGCCGGTATTTCGCCGAAGCGGTACGGGTCCGTCTCGAGTTCTGGTTAGGACAATGGTGGTGCGTCCTCGATCCTATGACATGGATCGCCGACCCACGCGAAGTTGGCGAGGATGCCAAGGCTCCTCAGCAAACACGCCGACCCACCCAAGAGGAGATCGACGCCGCATCGTCGTGGCGTCGCGAGCGCTGGGCTCAGCGTTACAACGCCCAGTGGGATGCCCTCATCAACCAGTGGTCCAAATTCTTCTGTCCCGAACAGAACACCACAATCAGCGCGTTTGGTGTCGGTCCCGCGGACGGTGTTGATGGTTCGTTCACGCTTTACCAGAAGTCGGGATGGTGCGCACCGGGTTCACGACCATCAGTCAACTGGAACCCATCATGACGACTGTGGGAACGCCGCGACTTCCATCTCGCCTCCCAGCATTCTCCGCGTTGGAGGAACCAATGCTGGTCTTCGATGCGACGGATTCCGCCGCGCGCGACGTCCACCCACTTCGCGGCCTGGCGAATCACGGTCCATTCGGCCGGGTCTCATTTGCGGCGTACACGCCCACGATCCGCGTCGCCACGGTCGGACCAGCCAGCGGACAGCACAACGTACAGAGGCTGATCCAATCCCTCAGCGAGAGCTACCCTCCCGGCGATCGGCCCGAGTACGTCCCGCCCTACCCCGGCTTTGCTCAGGTATTTGGCATCGAGATCGGTCTGGCAACCGATCCTGCTGCCCACATCAGGTGGGGAGATGCCCTTGCCGCTACTGGGGATACTGCGGTGCCATACCTGGCCGAACTGCTCCGTTCGGCGATTGGGCAGTTGACGTCGGTCCGAGCTTCCTTCGACTTGGCGATGGTTCACCTCCCCGACGCGTGGAGCTCGGCATGCCGTGCCGCGGATTTCAATGCCCACGACCACCTGAAGGCCATGGCCTCGTTGGCTAACATTCCGACTCAGGTCGTGAACGACCGAACCTTCGCATTCAACTACTTGGCCTCCCGATCATGGCGTTTGGGAATCGCCCACTACGTCAAGGCCGGCGGAGTGCCCTGGAAGCTTGCGCCGATCCCCGGTGATCCGCCCGACACCGCCTTCATCGGACTCGCCTACGCCTTCAGAGGCGATCCGCAGGAGGGACACTTCGTCACTTGCTGCTCGCAGATCTTCGATGCAGACGGCGGGGGGATGCAGTTCGTGGCGTACGAGGCCACGGATCCTGTCGAGGACAGTGAGAATCCCTACCTCAGCCGATCCGACATGCGGGCGGTTCTCGCCCGGAGCCTGCGCGTGTACCAATCACGCAACGGCGGGACGGTCCCTCGACGCGTCGCCGTGCATAAGCTCACTGCGTTCACAAACGACGAGCTCGCCGGAGTCACAGACGCACTCAGCGCGGTCGACGAGATCGAATGCCTGGAGATCAACACCAATGTGGCTTGGCGTGGCGTCTGGCTCAATCCGCCGAGGGTGACGAGTGACAGGAGGAGTGAACCCAGCAGGTACCCGGTGCCGAGGGGGACGTTGATCCACCTCTCGGGGAGCGAAGCGCTGTTGTGGGGAGCAGGGGATGCGCCAGGCGTTTCCACTCAGGACCACTTCTTTCAGGGAAAGAAGAGCATTCCGCGGCCACTCCTTCTGCGGCGTCATGCGGGAGCAGGGCCACTCGAGATCGCCGGTCTCGAAACGCTCGCGCTCACGAAGATGGACTGGAACAACGACGCTCTCTACGATCCCGTGCCGGTCACGATCAGGTACTCCAAGCAGTTGGCTCAGACGATCGCGCACGTGCCGGACTTGCCTAACGGGGAGTACCCGTACCGCATGTTCATGTGAGTCCTGCGTCGCGGTAGGTGGCCGCAATGTCGAGCTCTGTTACTTGTAGGGGTGCATTCTCGAGATGGCCGATCGAGTGGTGATCTACTGAATCACCGTCAGTCAGGGGAAAACGATTCGCGGCTTAACTTTGAGCTCCGGGACAGCATGAGTTTGCCACCAGCTATCCCACGTCATGCGGCAACTGGGCACACCTCAGCACGACCACTGTCGTTGGTGCTGACCGAACACACGCTCGGAGATCCGGAGCGTCCCGGTACGCCGGCCTCGTGGCGCCGCCTTGCGGCCCGGCTGCCGGAATTGCTGCCTCTCGCGAGCAGAGCCACCGCTTGTTCGTCAGCCACTGGCCTGAAAGTAATTCCCGCATACCGGACCTTCACCGGGCACCAGCTAGACCAGCCGCAGGACAAATGTGTAGGAAGGAGGCCGGGAATGTCCGTAGGGTCCGCCCAGTGCCCATCTGGGACACCGGGGCGTCATGCGGGCCGAGCGGCATCTCCGACACCTGATCCGGACGACATATTCTGCGTGCCGATTCAGCTCCGGTTCTGTGGACGAAACGCAACAGCCGAGTCCGGGTGCGAAGGGAATCCGCGGGCCCGCCTACGGACTTTTTCTTTTTTTCCTTCTTGGTGCGGCTGCGAACGGATTCCAGAATCCGCAGGTTGGAAAACCCATAATGAAACCCATAATTCTGCAGGTTCCCAACAGGGATCCCAATTCGGCAAAAATGATAAGACCTGGTCA
The DNA here is from genome assembly GCA_035602795.1 of Acidimicrobiales bacterium. Taxonomy (GTDB): domain Bacteria; phylum Actinomycetota; class Acidimicrobiia; order Acidimicrobiales; family RAAP-2; genus Bog-473. The sequence continues at coordinate 6,867 of DATNLP010000174.1, forward strand.
GGCTATTTTTAGTGGTCTCCAGAATGCCCCTGACAGTGATCGATTCACTCTCTTAATCCGCAGGTTTCGGGTTCGAATCCCGAGGGGCGCACTCCGACGTCTTCACAACTGGAGACGTCCCATCTTCACAGTTGGGTGTTCGCGAGGCGCGGACTCCGGCCTCCGAGGTGCCGACAAGGCTGATCCGTCG
>DATNLP010000067.1:0-6468 GCA_035602795.1 Acidimicrobiales bacterium
GACCCGAGCACCACCACCTCCTCCACCGCGACGAGACACCCATTTGGGGCGAGCTCGAGGACCCGGCGGCCCACGTCTACCTCTTCTTCCCCATCAACGCGGGCTGGCGGGTGAAGGAGCTCGCCGCCACCGTCAAGTACCTGAGCCCGGTGCAGAACCAGAAGGACATCTCCGAGAAGGCCGGCGCCGACTGGCAGAAGATCTCGCCCTTCCTGGCCGACGCCGGCGCCATCTCGTCACTGCTCAAACCGGTACCGGTCGTCGGTGAGGGCGCGGCAGCGGCCGCACCCATGCTCTCGGCGCTGAGCAAGCTGCAGATCGGCACGGTGCCGTCGAGCGCTCCCGGCTTCGAGTGGTACGTCGACAAGGTCACGACGGCGGGCGACAAGTCCGGCGGACGCGGCGTGCTCCAGGGCGTCATGTGGTCGATACCCAAGAGCATGTTCGTGTCACTCGGGGGTCGCCTGACGGGAAGCCTCGCCCTGAGCTTCATCGAGAGCCACATCCAGGGATCGCCCGACGCCAAGCCACAGCCGGCGCCGATGATGAGCCACGCCGTCATCAGGACCAAGGACAAGGAGATCTGGGCCCCGGCAGACGACAACAAGTTCGTCGAGTTGCAGATCAGCCCGCAGCCGCCGCCATCGAGTCCCGCGCCAAGTCCGAGCCCGGCTCCGGCTCCGGCTCCCAAATCCGCTCCCAAACCCTCGTAGCTCCGCACGCAGCACCGCGCTCGACCAGGACGCCCGGGCGAGACGGCCCGAGGGCCGGAGACCTGAGGCTGCAGGCGCCTACATGTGACCCCGCGGCCCGTGCGTCCGGTTGATATTTGAGTATACTCATTCCGTGCTTTTGCCTTGGGGGGACCCGAGAGAATCGGGGCGGGTGCGGCCCGGACGGGACCGGCGCTCCCGGTGAGCACCTACACCGAATTCTTCCTGCTCGGCCTCGGCAACGGGGGCGTGTTCGCCGCCTTGGCCATGGCGCTGGTCGTCACCTACCGCGCCTCGGGGGTGCTCAACTTCGCCACCGGCGCCCAGGCGCTCTACGCCGCGTACACCTACTCGCTGCTGCGCACCGGGCAGCTCCTGGTGCCGATCCCGGGACTGGGGCCGACGGTCAGCGTGGGGAACAGCTGGGGGTTCTGGCCGGCATTGTTGGTGACGCTGGCCATCCAGGCCGTACTCGGCGCGCTGGCCTACCTGCTCGTCTTCCGCCCCCTGCGCAACCACCGGCCCGTGGCCAAGGCGGTCGCCTCCATCGGGCTCATGGGTCTGCTGACCGCCGTCGTGACCTACCAGGTCGGCACCGAGGTCATTCAGGTCAACCCGATCTTCCCCCAGAACCATCTCAGCTTCCTCGGCGTCAACATCGCCGAGGACCGCCTGCTGCTGGCGGCCACCATCATCGGACTCGGCATCGTGCTGACGGTCCTCTTCCGCTTCACCCGCTTCGGCCTGGCCACCCGGGCGTCGGCCGAGACCGAGGTGGGCGCGCTGGTGAGCGGGCTCTCGCCCGATCGCGTCGCGCTGATCAACTGGATCATCAGCTTCGTGGTGTGCGGCATCGCCGGCATCCTCATCGCGCCGCTGGTCCCGCTCGTGCCGGGGACCTACACGCTGTTCATCGTGCCGGCACTGGCGGCGGCCGTTGTCGGACGCTTCCACTCGCTGGGGTGGGCCATCACGACCGGGCTCGGCATCGGCGCGCTCGAGTCGCTCTCCGTATACCTCAACGGCATTCACCCCGGGTTCCCCGCCGGAGCGGGCGAGCTGATCCCACTGATCCTGGTGCTGGTGGTGCTGGCCGCCCGGGGACAGACCATGCCGAGCCGCGGCACGCTGCTGCAGGTGACGCTCGGCCGTGCGCCGCGCCCGCACTGGCGCCTGCCCACCGCCGTGGTGGCCACGGCAGTGGGGATCGGCGCCATCTACCTCTTCACAGGAAACGACCGGGCGGCCCTCTACACCAGCATGATCACCGGGGTGATCACGCTGTCGCTGGTGGTGGTGACGGGGTACACGGGGCAGATCTCGCTGGCTCAGCTCACCTTCGCGGGCGTGTCGGCCTACATCCTGAGCACCTTTGCCAACTCCTGGGGCATCCCGTTCCCCATCGCGCCCATCCTGGCCTCGCTGGTGGCGGCCGCGGCGGGTGTCGTGATCGGCATCCCCGCGCTGCGAGTTCGGGGCCTGATGCTGGGCGTGGTGACGCTGACGTTCGCCGCCGGGGTGGAGGCCATCTGGTTCAACAACAACTCCCTCGACGGCGGCGCGGGCGGGCTCAACATCCCGACGCCGCGGCTGTTCGGTATGGACCTCGGCATCGGATCGGGGAAGGACTTCCCGCGTCCGGCCTTCGGCATCCTGTGCCTGGTCGTCCTTGTGCTGGTGGCGCTGGGCGTGAGCTGGCTGCGCACCAGCCGATTGGGCTCAGCCATGCTGGCGGTGCGGGCAGACGAACGATCGGCGGCGGCGGCGGGCATCAACGTGGTCAGGGTCAAGCTGATCGCATTCGCGATCGCGGCCTTCATCGCCGGGTTGGGCGGGTCGTTGCTCGCCTATCAGCTGGGAAATGTGACCTTCCAGGACTTCGACGCCTTTCTCGGACTCGTCACGTTCTCCATCGTGGTCGTGGCCGGTATCACCTCGGTCAGCGGCGGCATCCTGGCCGGGGTGATCTCCACCGGCGGCATCCTCGTGGCGCTCATCTCCTCGGGCGTCGGGAGCGGCGGCGTCAACAACTGGTACGGGGTCGTCGCCGGCATCGGCGTGATCCTCACGGTGATCTTCAACCCCGACGGCATCGTGGGGCCGACCCACGTCTTCCTGGAGCAGCGGAGGGTGCGCGGTGTCATGGCCCGACCCGAGGCTGCGCTCGTGCCGTCGCTGCAGCCGGCGTCGCTGGCACAGGTCTCCGAACCCACACCGGCTCCCGGGCCGGCGACGACCTTCGGGGCGCTCGGGGAGGCTCCAGCCGTCGGCGGAGAATCGCCCGCGACGCCCGGCCCGGCGTTTGCGCCGGTCTCAGCCGAGGCAGGCGAGCTGGTCGGGAGTGGCGCAGGCGTCGGGTCCAACGGCCACCCACAAGCGCAGGGAAACGGAAAGGCTGGACCGCTCCTCGACGTGAAGAGCCTGACCGTGCGCTACGGCGGCGTCGTCGCGGTGGACGGCGTGAGCCTCAGCGTGGAAGAGGGCCAGATCGTCGGATTGATCGGGCCCAACGGCGCGGGCAAGACGACCATGATCGACGCCCTCTGCGGATTCCACGGCTATGAGGGCTCGGTCGTACTGGCCGGGAAGAACGTGGAGGGCTATTCGCCGCATCGCCGAGCGGCCCTCGGGCTCGCCCGCACCTTCCAGCTGGCGGGCGTCGCCGACGATCTCACCGTCGAGGAGAACGTCCAGGTGGGGCAGCACATGGCCAGCGCCCATGACCCGGCGAACCTGACGAAGGTCCTCGACGAGCTCGGCCTCGGCGAAATGCGCGACCTGCAGGTGTCGCTGCTCTCCCAGGGCCAGCGACAACTCGTCTCGGTGGCTCGTGCGCTGGCCGGCGAGCCCCGCCTCCTCCTGCTCGACGAGCCGGCAGCCGGGCTGGACAGCACCGAGAGCCTCTGGCTCGCCGAACGGCTGCGCGGCGTGCGCGACCACGGTGTCACGATCCTGCTGGTCGACCACGACATGAGCCTCGTGTTGAACCTGTGCGACGCGATCGACGTCCTCGACTTCGGCGCGTTGATCGCGACGGGGACCCCCGAGCAGATCCGGACCAACGAGAAGGTTTCCACGGCGTACCTGGGCGTCACACACCAGCATGTGGTGGCGTCGTGAGTGACACGGGCGTGCGCGAAACGTCGCCGAGTGCTGCACCGGGGAACCGCCCGCCTGTCCTCGAGTGCAAGGGACTCGACGTCGGCTACGGCAAGTTGACCGTGGCCCGCGACATTACGTTCACGCTGGAGCCCAAGACGGTCCTCACCATTCTCGGGCCGAACGGCGCCGGCAAGACCACGTTGCTGATGACGCTGGCCGGCTTCCTGACTCCTCGGGCCGGTACCGTCACCATGAATGGCGTGACGGTCAAGGGGTCGTCGCCGCGCCGCATGAACCAGGCGGGCATGATCCTGATCCCTGACTTCCGCGCCCTCTTTACCGAGCTGACCCCGATCCAGAACCTCAAGCTGGCCGCACCTCGTGGTGCCGACCTCGACCCCATCCTGGAACTGTTCCCCGCGCTGCAGCGTCGCCAGAAGCTCCGGGTCGGTGACCTCTCGGGCGGCGAGCAGCAGATGCTGGCCATCGCACGGGCGCTCGTGCAGTCGCCCAAGCTCCTGTTGATAGACGAGATGTCGATGGGCCTGGCGCCGGTGGCTGTGGAGTCGCTGATGCCGGTCATCCGGCAGGTCGCCGACGAGCACGACGCCTCGGTGATCATGGTGGAGCAGCACGTGCAGCTGGCGCTGGAGGTGGCCGACGAGGCCATGGTGATGGTGCACGGCAGCGTCGTCCTTTCGGGGTCGGCGGAGAAATACCGCGCCGACATCGGCGCGGTCGAGTCGGCCTACATGAGCGGCGGGCCGGCGAACTAGCCAGTGCGGTGTGTCCGCCCGGTCGCCGTCTGACGGAGGGACGTCAGGGCGCGGCTTCTTCGCCGGCCTGCCAACCGCTGACCGACGTCACGTCGAACATGAGCAGGTGGGCGAACTCCACCTCCCGATACTGCGAATACTTCTCGCGGAGCGCGGCCTCGCACTGGCGCCGGAAGGCCGGACCGGTCTGGTCGTCACCGAGCCGGTGAAGGCGGGCCCGCACCCACCACAGCTGTGACCAGTCGTCGGCCACCCACCGCTCGCACAGCAGCGTGGCCAGGGGCGTCCGGTCAAGGTTCTTCAGCCGGGCGAGCTCGGTGGTCTCCTTCGCCTTGACGGTTTCAACCGGCGATGCGACGGCGTCGTCGACCACCGCGAAGCACACTGGCACGGCGTCGATGTGCTGCGGGGCGAGGGTGCTCAGGACACCATGGTCGGCCGCTCGGAGATGCTCCCAGCACGTTTCGAGACTCAGTCGCACGTGATTTTGCAGGTGGCGGTCAATCGTCGGACGCGAAGCGCTCCCACGTCGACTGCCGCGTCATGCCGAGTGCCTCGCCGATCTGCGCCCACGTGGCGCCGAACTCGCCTGCCCGGCCGACCCACCGGTTGAGGCTCTCGTCGACCTGGGCGCGGGCGCAGGCAGAACGAGAAGCAGGCGATCACGGCGTCTTCTGATGCGGTGGACGGCATGCGCTCCCTCGTTGCTCGTGTCAGGAAGTACCTTAAAACTGTCAGGCTTCAGGAGACAGTGGCCCGCCCGAGGATCCACTCGTCGGCGGTCAGCACGTCCGCCTGCCGTGGAAAGACCTTGTCCAGCAGGACTCGGTGCACCTCCGGGTCGGCATCGGAACAGCCGTCGCGCAGCACCGTGAGCCCGTAGTCCATGTCCGCCGCCTGGCGCAGCGTCGACAGCACGACACCGCTCGTGGCGATGCCGGTGAGCACGAGCTGGGTCACGCCCTGGGCCCGGAGCACCATGTCGAGGTCGCTGCCGGCGAACGCGCTCACGCGCTTCTTGGTGACCATGATGTCGCCCGGTCGGGGCGCCACGGTCGGATGTATCTGCGTACCCGGAGCGTCCTCGGAGAACGCCTGGTCGGAGAGCGCGGCGAAGATCCGGTTGTTGGAATTGACCTCCGGGTTGCCGGGGCGGAACGCGACCCGCACGTAGACGACGGGCAGGCTGTTGGCCCGCGCCGCGGTGGCGGCTCGTTCGATGGCGCCCAGGAGCGGCTCGGCATCACCGACGACGCGCTCCACGATCGATCCCTGGACGTCCATGATCAACAACGCGATGTCGGCCATGCCTCGATTCTGCTCAACCGCCACCTCTGGCACCAGCGAACGGTCGCGGTGACGTGGCGCCGAGCACGATTCTGGGCCCGTTGGCGCCTGTGGCTCTCGACGTCCGAATGTGTACAGACATATGCCACCGCCGCCTTTTGAGCTTTGGCCCCACTGGGCCGTCGCGTCGACACCTGTCGAGCCATCCCGAGAAGCGGCGAATACAGCCACGACGGGACCCGGTCACCGCTCCCGCCGACCAATCTGCATCGAGCGAGTCCGGGATCGAACAGGAGCCACCACGCGCCACGGGGCGACCCCCAAAGGAGCCGCCCCGTGTCACCGAGTCGACGGAGGCTGGCGCGGCCTCCGATCCCCGGACTGCCTAGAACAGCGGCGTCGGGTTGTACACCTTGATGCCGGTGACCTTGCCCGACTTGCCCGCCTGGATGACGCCGAGAGCGGCGGACGACGAGCACACGGACTTCAGTAGCGGAATGGCCATCCCGTTGCAGGTGAAGGTCAAACCGCCCGAGAGCGGCACGACGACGTTCTTCGCCGTCTCGGTCTGCATCTTGATCCCCGCGGCC
>DATNLP010000080.1:0-23703 GCA_035602795.1 Acidimicrobiales bacterium
GTGTGGCCGTGGCCGCCGCCGTGTACCGTTCGGTCATGGCCGAGGTCGAGCAGGCAATCAGACAGGTCCCGCTGTTCGCGGATCTGTCCAAGCGCGAGGTGAAGCAGCTGGCGGCCGCCATGAGCGAGCGTTCGTTCCCCGCCGGGACGGCGATCACGGAGAAGGGGAAGCCCGGGATCGGCTTCTTCATCATTGTGAACGGCACCGCCACCGTGAGCAACGGTGGCGTGGCCCTCAACACGCTGAAGCCGGGCGATCACTTCGGAGAGATCGCGCTCATCGACGAGGGGCCCCGCATGGCCGACGTCGTGGCGGACACCGATCTCGACTGCTATGCGCTCGCCGCCTGGCAGTTCCGCCCCTTCGTCCAGGCCCACCCCGATGTCGCCTGGGCCCTGCTGCAGTCGCTCGTCAAGCGCGTGGTGCGCGACACGGGCCTTCCCGCCGGGGGGTAATCCGTTCGGCGGCGCATCCGCGGCGTCGCCATCGCCCGCCATCACACGAGCGCGGTGCTCGAGCGACGGGCCTGACTAACTGGTGATGAACGTGGCCGCGAAGGCCTGCAGCCACTCGACCGGTCCCGGAGAAAGGGACCAGGGCGGGCTGACGAACGTCCAATCGACGCCGAGCTCCTCCATGTCGCCCAGGCGCTGGCGGATGCGCTCGGCATCGCGCTCGAAATCGGCCAGGCTCGGCCCGGAGTAACTCAAGATGAGCTCGAGCTGGTCGTAGCGCTCCCCGGCGAAGCGCGCCAGCACCGCCAGGCGCTCGCGCAGCTCCTCGGTCGTGGTGACCGGCGGGGTGCGTGCCGTCTTGGCCACCGAGGCCGCTGCCGCCATCGGCATCCACCCGGCGGCGAAGCGGGCGGCCCGGCGGAGCGCGGCATCGGAGTTCCCACCCATCCAAATGGGGACGGAGCGGTTCCGCGGTGCCGGCAGCGCCTGGATGTTGTGGGCGGAGAAGTGGCGGCCCTCGAACGTGAACGGTTCACCGCTCCAGTGCAGCTGCATGACCTCGAGCGCCTCGTCGAAGAGCGCGTTGCGCTCGGTGAAGTCCACGCCGACGGCGAAATACTCCGACTTGAGGTACCCGGCGCCGGCGCCCATGTAGAAACGGCCCTCCGACATCCGGTCGAGCGTCGCCGCCGCCTTGGCCAGGACGAGCGGGTTGCGGTAGGGCACGACGCTGAGGTTGGTCACCAGCGCCAGGTCCGTGGTGACGCCCGCCGCGGCCGCCAGCGCCACGAAGGGGTCGAGGCTCTGGTGCCCGCCGGCGCCCAGCCAGGTGGCGCTCGGGGCCGGGTGCTCGGTCAGTGCGAACCCGTGCCATCCGGCCGCCTCGGCGGCCGCCGCGACCTCGGGAACCGCGCCGGCGTCGAGCAGGTCGAGCTCGCTTCCGTTGGCCTCGGGGTAGTGAAGGATGAAGCGCACCCGTTCCTCGCTTTCCGGTTGGGTCCGGTCGTACCCGGAACCCAAGCGGCGACCTTACCGAGAGAGGAGCAGTGCAGGGGTGGGAAGGACCCGCACCGCCGGCGAGCTCACCAGGGCGCCACGGACCCGACCGATACAGTACGAAGGTCATCACAAGAGGACGGATGGTCGGAGGGTCGCGTGCCGAGAATCGAGCCCATTCCACTGGACGAGCTGGCGCCGGAGCCGCGCCGGATCATTGAGGAGGGGGTGGCTGACGGGCTGTACGCCACACCAATTCCTCTGCAGATCTTCGCCTACAAGACTTCGCAGATCCTCATGACGAACGCGGCGCGGACCACCTGGGGCCAACAGTCGCTCCTCGGGGGAAGGATCCTCGAACTGCTGCGCATCCGCAGCGCGCAGCTGGGCGAGTGCCAGCCCTGCATGCAGTCACGCAAGCACGACTCGATCACGGAGGAGGACGTGGCCTGCCTCGTTGCACCCGGCGGGACGGAGTTGAACGAACAGGAACTCCTGGCTGTGGAGTTCCTCGATCTCCTCTCGGCCGACCATCACGCCATGGACGACGAGTTCTACCGGCGTCTGGGCGAGCATTTCACGGTGGCACAGATCATTGAGCTGGGGTTCGCCTGTGCCAACTCCATGGGCCTGCACCGCTTCATCCACACACTCGACGTCTTCGGACAGGGAGCGCCCGTCATTCCCTACAGCCCCGAACAGGTCGACTCCGCCGTCCACGAGCCCGCCCTCCACGCCTGACCCAGACCGTCCGGGTGACGGGGCGCCACCTGTTTGGCCCGCTCCAAACCCTTGAGGCAGCTGACTCTCACGAGGGGTGACGGGGTCCGTGCCGGACCCTCGCTCACGGCCAAGGCGTGGGTTACGGCGCGACCACCCGGCGTCTGCTCTGGACCGCAATCACGGCGTCAGCGAGCGCACACGACACACCGAAGACGATTTCGTTGGACATGCCTTCCGGCGACTCGTTCTGCGCCCAAGCGTGGACCCGCCGCACTGCTCGCGGGAATGGATTCTTCCTCCAGAAGTACATCGCGGGCTTGTCGGCGTCCAGAAGCGTGGCGCCGGCGATCGCGGCCAGGGTCGCCAGGCGCACCCTGCGGTCCACCGCGGCGAGCGCACCGAGGGCAGTGACCAGGCCCAGAATTCCATCCCTCTGGGCATAGCGGAGGAACTGCTGCCAGTCCGGGACCGTGCGCAGCTGGCATCCCCAGTGGGGGACCATGTCCAGGGCGAGATGCGAGGCGACGCCGACCACGAATGCGGTCACCGGGCGCTGCTCGAGCACCCGGCCGATGACGACGCCCGACAGCACGTGATTGGTCACGAACACCGCGCATTCCTAGTTCAGTTCGGTGGCCCGGTCACGACAAGGTTGGCCAGGTGGACGGGCGTCCGGGCGCTGCAACCGCAGTTGTCATCTTGCCCGTAGGTGGGCGGGCGTCGTCTCGTCAGGCCAGGACGAACGGCTCGCCCGAGCTCGACGTGAAGCGGCCGGGAGCGAAGGTGGGAACCAGCCGGGCGTCGGTGTCCATCGCATCGAAGATCCGGGAGCGGACCTCGACGTCCATGGCGCCGGCGCCATGGAGCTCCTGCCGTCCTTCAGCGCCTCGCGACCGATCTCCTGCTGCCGGTGGGACTGCCCAGCGCGTGGGCAGGCTGGCCACCGCTTCAGGCACGACCCGGTCGGCGAACCTCCGAGTCACTCAGATGCCCAGAGGGCGGCTGTCGGCGTCGGAGATCCGTCCATTCACGCGGCCTCCAGGGTCCGAGACAGCTCCCCAGACTGGCGTAGAACCGCAGGTCAGGGCCTCACAGCGAACATTTATGGAGCTCATAGCTTTCTCTGACCTGGCGTACAGACCCGCGTTGTCCAATGAGCGTTGTCCAATGAACCGAACGAGCCCTCGGGAGCCCTGGGCTCAGACGCAGGATCACGAATGACCGAGGAAGCGAACAACGAGACGAGAGCCAAGCCATGGGCGCCTCAGGCCGGGACTGTGTCCCCGATCTGGGATTCCTGCTCAAGTACGTCTCCGAACGTACCGAGAAGTCCAGGCAGAGCAGTCCATGTGGGGGTACGCGGACGTCGGTTATGCGAGGTCAACGAGCAATGAGGGGGCGGATTGATGCGTGAACCGCCAGCAGGAGTGTCACAGAGGCACTGGCACGGCGTGTGCCACCGGTGTGGCTGGTCTGGCGCCGTGTCGCGGGTCGGGTTGCGAAGCCGCCGGAAGCTGGGAACAGGCATGGCGTTCGGGCGGCTGTGTGACGATTGCGTCAACACGCTGTCGGGCCAGCCCCAGGTCAAGGTCGGAATTCCTTCACAACCCAGGCTCGAGCAGCTTCGTCACCCGCGCGTCGCCTGAGTGCCGTCCACGCGACGGACGTGACCGTCCTGGGATCGGTCCTCCGTGGCGATGATCCGCTCAGCCGAACCCTTCGCCCAGCTGGAACACTGGCGCTTCCGAGTCCTGCCAGACGGGCAGTTGAACAGGCCTTTGCTGCTTCCGACCCTTGAGCTCTGCCCGGATGGTCCTCAGGACCCGGATCCCGTCGCTGAAGGCGTTGAGATTGCTCGCACCGAAACGGCGCTCGGTCTCGAAGCTCGGCACCTCGACGACGTTGAAACCGGCCTTGGCGATCCGTACGTTGATCAGGGTCTCGACTTCGAAGCCGTCGCCCCACAGCATGGTGCCGTTCTCGGCCTCGATCTCGGGTGCCGGGAGGTCCATGGCGCCGAGGCACTCACGACGGAATGCGTTGTAGCCGTAGCACAGGTCTGTGTACCGGGTTCCGTAGAGTACGTTGACGATCTTGTTGAGCCAGAAGTTGCCAAACCTCCTGATCAGCGTGATGTCATCGCTCCCTCCACCAGAGACGAACCGCGACCCCTTGGCGAAGTCGGCGCCGCTCTTCAGCGCGTCGATGAAAAGGGCAATCTCCTCAGGATCGTTCGAACCGTCGGCATCGATCATGACGATGAAGTCGCCCGACGCCGCGGCAAACCCGCACGCCAGGGCGTTTCCCTTGCCCCCACGGGTCTGATGAACGATCGTGACGTCGGGCCGGAGCCACTGCGCCACCCTCACGGTGTCGTCGGTCGAGTTTCCGTCGACCAGAATGAGCTCGCAGTCCTGGGGGAGCTTCTGAAGAACGTGCGGCAGGTTGAGCGCCTCGTTCTTGGCCGGGACCACAATGGTGACCGAGGGTTCGGCCTTTTCGGCGCCGGGCATGGTCCGGGACAATGCCGATTCCCTCGCGAACCGCTGAGGGTGCCTCACCCGTACTGCCGTCGCATCCAGCTTGCTGCTAGCCACCGCCTATTTCCCCTATCTGGATTGGTGCCCGATTTCGCCAAGCGGACACCTGACATGACCGGTGCCCGCCAAATAGATAATGACAAGCAACGCCCGGTACAAGTAGAGCATAACGTCCCTAATCGGGCACGTTATTTGGTCCCACCAAATGACAATTTCCGGCCAATTGCTCAAGGTCACCTGAGAATGTCCCGATATCCCGGAAGGGCGAGCGTTTCCCGGCCTCCCGGGAGGGTCTGGAGGGTCCGTCCGCCATGCCGTCCGCGCTGATTATCGGGTCGGGTCCTGCCGCGGCGGGCGTCGCCCTGGCCCTGACCCAGGATCCCGCCCACCAGGTGACAGTAATCGACGTCGGCGCGACCTTGGAGCCAGATCTGCAATCCGCGTTGGGCCGGCTCTCCCCCAGGCCGGAGCAGTCGTGGCCCCCTTCTGACCTCGAGCGCATCGGACTTCAGCCAGTAGCGAGCCCACGAGGGGATTTGCCGCAGAAACGCTCCTACGGCTCTGATTTTCCCTTCCGTGACGTGGGGCAGTTGGGTGGGATCGACGCGCTCGACCCGGCCAATGGGTCAGTGGTCTCGGGTGCCTACGGCGGGTTCTCGAACGTCTGGGGCGCCCAGATCATGCCCTTCTCCAGGGCAACCTTCGACCGCTGGCCCATTTCGATGGCCGACCTGGAGCCGCACTACCGGGTTGCCCTGGGGGAAATGACCCTCGCCGGCGACGAGGACGATCTGGCCGAACTGTTCCCGCTCCTGGCCCCGGCCCGGAGCCTCCCACCGTTGGCCGAGCGGACGGACCGCGTGCTGGAGCGGTACGGGGCACGCCGGCCGTTGGTCCAGTCGCACGGCATCACGCTCGGCCGGGCCCGTCTGGCCTTCAAGGCCGACGAATGCACCCGGTGTGGCATGTGCATGACGGGCTGCCCCTATGGGCTCATCTACTCGAGTGCGCACACCTTCGACCGCCTCCGGGCCGAGAACCGGATCACCTACCGAAATGGCCTGCTCGCCGTGAGCCTGGACGAGGTCGAAGGTCAACCCCACGTCGTAGCCCGGGACACGGCTACGGGGCAGATCGAACGTCTGAGCGCCGATCGGATCTTCGTGGCCTGCGGGGGCATTGGAACCACCCGGCTGGTGCTTGGGTCCCTCGAAGCCCTCGACGAGCCCATCTACCTGCAAGAGTCCGTGCAGTTCGTCCTCCCCGCACTCTCCCTCCGTCCGGTGAGCGACCCGCGCCAGGCCCGGAATTTCACCCTGAACCAGTTCAACCTGGTCTACGACGCGACGGGCGAGGGCGTCGATCTCTGTCAGATCCATTTCTACGACTACAACCCCGCCTTCCTCGGCTCACTCCCGGGTGCCGTGCGCCAGCCAGGCGCCGAGACCATCCTGGCCGCCCTCCTGCGGAGGATCTCGGTGGGGCTTGGTTACGTGCCCGGTTGGGCATCGCCACGGGTAAGGGTCGTCGCCCGTCGCGGCGGGAGCGCGGAACTCCCCAATGTGGAGCTCGAGCGCGACGGGGAGGACGGGTGGCCACCCATGTTGCATGCCCTGGTACGCGCCATGCTCAAGGTCGCCCCTGCCCTCGACCTGTGGCCGGTCGCCCCGATGATCTCGGTGTCGCCGGCGGCCAAGAGCTATCACTTCGGCGCCAGCTTCCCGCACGGCCCGACGCGGTCCGCCAGGACGACGGACAGGACGGGGCGCCTGGCTGCCTGGGACCGCATCCACCTGGTCGACGCCTCGGTGTTCTCAGAGGTTCCGGCGACCACCTTCACCTTGACGATCATGGCGAACGCCCACCGCATTGCCAGCGAAGTGCTGAAGGCGGGCGGGTGACCACGAGCCCTCGGCCTGTCGTCGCCATCACTGGTGCCTCGGGCTACCTGGGCTCCGCGCTCGTCAGCGCGTTCGAGTCCGCCGGCCATCGCGTCCGTCGACTGGTCCGGTCGCCCGCCCCCGGAACCGACGACGTCTTCTTCGACCTTGCCTCGGCAGACCAGACCGAGGCCCTCAAGGGCGTGGACCTGCTCGTCCACTGCGCGTACGACTTGGCCCTCACGAAGAGGTCGGATATCTGGCGGTCGAACGTCTTCAGCACCATCGCGCTGTTCGATCGAGCTCTCTCCGAGGGGGTTGACCGGACGATCACGCTGTCGTCGATGTCGGCCTACCCGGGGACTCGCCAGCACTACGGCCGGGCCAAGCTGGCCATTGAGGGGGCGGCGCGGGCGCGCGGGATGTGCATCGTCCGACCCGGCCTGGTCTACGGGCCGGCATGGCGGGGCATGGCCGGCACCCTGCGCCGGCTGGCTGCGCTGCCGGTCCTTCCCGACTTTGGACCGGAAGCGCGCCAATTCACCGTGGCAGAGCAAGACTTCGCGGCCGCCATCGTCGCCTTGGCCGGGGCCACGCACGTGCCGTCCGTCCCGGTGGGGATCGCACATCCCGACGCCGTCCCGTTCCGCCGACTCCTCACGAGCTTCGCGGCGACCATCGGGAAGGGTCGACCTCATTTCATCCCTACGCCACCACGGCTCGCCTACGGGGCCCTGCGAGCGGCGGAGGTCCTTCCCCTCCCGCTGCCGGTGCGCGCCGACTCCCTACTCGGGCTCGTCCGGCCGGCACCGAACGTGCCCCACCTCGAGGTCCTCGACCAACTCGGGGTGGTGCTGCAACCGTTCGCCCTGCCGGATGCTGTCCCAAGCTAGGGGCACCAGCCGAGTCGGTATTGCTGAGCCGTCGCGGTGAACCCCGCCACTGTGCCGGCACGCGCCGAGCGCGCCGTCTTCGCGCCGCCTCTCGGTGCGCTTCGGATCGCACGGGCGTGCTGCCGACCGGAGCGTGCCGGACGACCTTTTCGGTCATCGCGTACCTTCTTTCGGTCACTCGGGCATGAACCTGCCACCACGCGCGATGCAGCTTGTGTCGTAAGGATCGAGTGATGGCAGGGCTAGCCTTTACGTATGCAGATTGGCGGTCACGGCTTAGAGGCCACTATCCGGTGAACGGCCGCGCCCGGGCCGGATGCCACCGTCGCAACCCCGAGGCGGAATCGGAATGTTGAAGCGGTTGCGTAGCTTGGAGGCGAAACTGACGAGCGAGGCTCGGCGCCTCTTCACGACGTTCGCGTTCTTGGCGGCCAAGCAGGGAGCCACGGCAGGGATCGGGATCATTTACTGGGTGGTGGCCACGCACTTCTTCGATGCCGAGGAGGTCGGACTCGCGGCTGCCGCGGGATCCACCGCGATGCTGCTGGCGGCATTCGGTGCCCTCGGTGTTCCGTTGCTTCTTCTGGCGGAGATCGAGGGAATGGATCCTGTGGAGCGTCGGAGCGTCTTCACCACCGGCATCAACATCGCCGCAGTGGTCGTCCTGATCGCGTCGCTCGTCACCATGTCGTTGTCTCATTGGCTCGGCACGAGCCTCCGCATCATCGGAGGTGATCGGGTCACGGCCACGCTCTTTGTTGTGGGTTCATTGGCGACACTGGGCGGACTGACCTTCGATGCTGCGGCAATCGGATTGCACCGCGGCGCGGCGCAGCTCTGGCGAGGCAGCCTGGGCTCGGTGTTGAAGCTTGTCTGCGTTGCCTTCTTGATTGTCGTTTCGGTGCGTACCAGCGCAGGCCTCATTTTTGCTTGGGCGGTGGCGTTGGTGGCCGCGTTCTTCATCTGCATGCCGATGCTCGGCCTGACGCGAACCCCCGCGGGAGAGGGATCGTTCGGTCACCGAGTTGCGCTCGTACGTAGGTACTGGAAGCTGTCACTCCAGCACCACGTGCTCAACCTCTCGATCAGCTCCGTCTCCTTCATCATCCCGCTGATCGCCGTTCTGCTCATCTCCCCCGAGCAGGTCGCCTATTTCTCCGCTGCATATCTCCTTTCCGCCACCATGCTGAGCATCCAATACATGCTGGCATTATCGCTTTTTGCTGAGCGATCGGGTGATCCTGAGCTCCTCAGTCGGAACGTCAAGCGGACTCTTCCCCTCGCGATCACTCTTGTCCTGGCCATCGTGGTCGTGGTCGAGATTGCGGCTCCATTGGCGCTGCGCATCTTTGGACCCGCCTATGCCGCCAACGGAACAACCGCGCTCCGCATCCTGATCCTGGTGGGTCCCGCCTATGTCGTGAAGGATCACTACGTCTCGATCCGCCGGGCACAGCACCGCATGTCCCATGGTGCGGCGATCATGGCCATAGGAACGACGGCGGAAGTCGCAGGATCGGCCGTAGGGGGTGTCCTATGGGGCGTTACCGGGATTTGCGTCGGCTGGGTGGTCATCGCCTCCTGCGAGGCCTTGTTCCTGCTTCCCGCCGTTCTCCAGGTCTACCGGCATGTCCCTACGGTCACTCCGATGGCGGACCAGGAACCCGACTCAGTTGATGCGGAGCACAATGGACAAGGCGACCCGGTGACCTGGATCGACCAGGATTCTGGTTATCCCGTCGTCCACCAGGTCGACGATGCCGCATCTGGCGGTCGTGCCGACTGACCGGCAGACGGCCTTGGCCTCGAGGACGACAGTGGGCCAGCATTCGGGCACGTCAACTCGATGACCCACGCGTGATGGAGCGATACCCGTAGGTCAACCCGTACCGCGAGGTCGAGAGGTCCACCCGAGCACCGTTCCGAGCGGGACAAGCGGCGAGCCTTTGCGTCGGTGAGCGTCGAGCACGAGCTCGCTCCGCGTGCCATGACTCAGATCTACGACGCGAGCCATCCGCCCATTGCGATGAGGCACAACTGTGCGATAGCCGCGGTCCGCCCGTACAGACGCCTGTGCCAGAAGTGGCGCGCTCCGGTCCCCCCGGACACGGGGGTAAGTCGGGGCGACCATCACCACGCGCGTCCGTCCGCAAGTGGATCGTCACAGGGAACTCTGGCTAGAGGATTCCAGACACGGACGCTAGAATGTGTCTCGCCGGGGCGAACATCGGCGGTCGAGCGGTCCACAGATCCTAAATTGTTCGTACGTTGTGAGAGGGTTCGTACGCTATGAGAGGGATTGAGAGGACAGTGGCCACCGGTGCCTAAAAACGCTGACGCCGATGGAGGCGCCACCCCAGGACGAGACGACGAGCCTCTGATCCGGCGACGGGCGCTGGCAATGGCCAAGCAAATGGCGCGCTCGGTGGTCCGCGCCCCGCGAAGTCAACGCAGAATCCTGTTGATCTTCGGGTGTCAGCGTTCGGGGACCACCATGCTGCAACAGACGATCCTCGACCGATCCTGGCGGGTCCTGATCCTCGAGGAGCACGACAAGCGCCTTGTCGGCAACACGCGGGTCGTCGAGGAGACGGACTGGCAGGACTATTCGACGGTAATTCAGCGCTTGCGCCAAATACCGATTGAGGTGGTTGTGGCGAAGCCGCTTGTGGAGAGCTCCCAGGCGGTCGAGCTGATGGATGCGGCCGGTGAGGTCAAGGCGATCTGGATGCTTCGTCGTTACGACGGGGTGGCGCGTTCAAATATCAAGCGATTTGGCCTGGAGAACGCGTATCACGACCTGGCGGGGTTCTGTGAGAACGACCCGTTGGATTGGCGGTCGCGAGGTTCATCTGAGGAGACGCGTTCGACCATCAAGCGACTGGTGGGAGAGGGCGTGTCTCCCCTCGATGCTGCAGCGCTCTTCTGGTGGGCTCGAAACCGGCTCTACTTCCAGCAGGAGCTCTGGCGGGACGAGCGGATCCGTATCCTTCGCTACGAGCGAACCTGCGATCAGACGAAAGACGTGGTTGAAGCCCTCTCGAGCTATCTGGGCATCACCCTGCCCGTGAGCAAGGCCGTCAGCAGGACGCGCCCGCAACTTCGATCCGAAAAGAATTCGGGACTGCATCCCGAGGTGGAGCGGCTCTGTCAGGAATTGTGGGACTCCTTCGACGGACTCCCGGAGCTCTAGGGGCGAGGCCGTTCCGTGCCGTCAACACGGCGACACTCGGCGTCATGAGTCGTCGCCGGTAGGCTCCGAGGTTCCCGAGGGGGCTTGGCCATTTGACGAGCGGCCCCGCGACTTTGCGTTCCAGCGCGCCGCTACGGACCGGCCGTAGCGAACCCCCCGCACTGCCGTTTGGGACGCATAGAAGGTTGCCGCAGTGCCCGTACGTCCGAGCCCGCCCATCACGCCCTTGCCCGCCACGAGCCGAAACATCTCTCGACGTTGGGTCGTGAAGCGTCCCTTCCATTCCTCTTCGCCTCGGAGAAAGTCCACTTCGGTGAGGCCGCGAGCACACGCGTCGTCGACTATGGAGGCGAACAGGGTGACTCCCACGTCTTTCCAGCGGGGGTCGGTGAGCCGCGCACTCTGATACATGCTCGCCCGTCCTGCGACCTCGAACGCAAACGCAGTAGCGACGACGAGGTCACCGGTCACGAGCTGGTGAACGACCACCTCGTCGACCTCGATACCGCCGGTGCAACCGGCGACGAAGCAATCGAAGGAGGACAGGAACTCGGAGCGGCCTTGCCACTGTGACCGATGGAGCTCGCGCAGGGTGTCGAGGCCGGATCGTACTGCTGGGCCCCGGAGCACCCGGTGACTCACCCCTTCACCCTCAAGACGGCTGGTGGTGTTACGGATCTTCCGCCTGAACCGCGAGGTCAGGGTCGCACGAAACGCCTCCGCACTGTCAGGCAGCAGCGCATAGGGCGCTGCGGCCATTGCCTCTCGACGGACACGACCCGGCAGGACCTCGGCCAGCATCGACCCGGCTCGTACGCCTCTCAGGTCCAAGAGGCGGTCGCCGGGGCGACCGAGCCAGTCTCCGATGAGGCGGCTCACAGCGGCCTCGTGCCCGGCGGCCGCCAAGAGATCGATGTGATCCGAGCAGAGCGCGGAGTCGCCCATGGCTTGGATACTCGACATGCGATGGCGTTGTTCCAGAGCGAGCCCGCCGAGCAACTGGCCGTCGTCCACGACCAGGACGAAGTGACGGCCTCGCCCACTCGTCCCAGTCAGCCACCACGATCGAAGAAAGGGAGAGGGGAGGGGGGAGGCATCGACGAGTCCGTCCCACTGCGACGTCCACTGACCGAGTTCCGGGACGTCTATGAGACTGGGCGGCGCCACTACGGGTAGGTACGCCGGGCGGGCACACCGGCGTGGTCCGGGCACGTCGCGTAAATGGTCATCACTCTTTGGACTGACAAAATGGTCACACTCCGTGGTTCGTCCGCGGCGAAAATGGCCACCATCGGCGGCGGCTCAGCTTAGGGGGCGCGCCTCCGTTGCATGTCGGGATCCCGGCGTCAGGGTTGCAATTCTCCAGCCCATCAGAGCCGCCCCGGCGTTCCCGCAGCTGGAGGACGGTTGACCGACGCCCATCCGTTGACCCAGCGCAGGGCCTGTCCTTGCGCCAAGAGCTCCACTCGTGAGCCCTTGTGTAGGAGGTTGGCTGGAAGATCCACGCTTTGGGTCACGGTGGTCTTGGCGAGGTCGCGGTGCCACACGGTTCGGCCACTTTCGGTGATCTCGAGCCTGGACGCCACGGGACCGGCGGAACCCAGCTGTACCCGGGCGACCGATTGGTCGTTCGAGCTCTGGGCGATGGAGAGTTCAGGCGGCGGAGTCCAAACCGAAAGTGCTGGCTTCGTGGCCACAATGGCGCCCAAAACGAACAGTGCCACACCGACGCAGCCGAGGAGGATCCCGATTCGTCTCGGACGGGACCCGTTCGAAGCGGCAGGAGATGACGGCGGCTCGAAGGCGGCGTTGACGGTAGCGGTATGGGCGGTACCGGCGGCGCGCCGTCGGAACGGGATCCAGTTGCGCGGTCGCCACTTCTCTGGTCGCAGGCTTAACGCCAAGAGCACGAGCAACACGATGATGGCGACCGTCTCGGGTGGTGCGTGCGCCCCTCTGATGACGAATACGCCGAAGACCCCAAGCATCAGCGCACCTATCAGTATGCAGAAGATCAGGTGCGCAGCGTCGCGGATCCGTCGACGACGACGGCGCAATCGCACCAGCCAGAGGACCGCGACAGCCCCGGCCAGAACGAGGACTATGACGTTGTAGCCAGAACCACCGACCGGGGTTCCTGCGGGTGCCGCGCGTTGGGAGGGTTTGAGCAATCCAGTCACGTCGTAGACCTGAATCGGACCGTTGTCGTAGATGCGCTTGATGAAGTCATACTTCGTGAATTTGCCGAGCTCTGCCGAGGTAAGCCGTCTCGAGGGCTCGCCCGTAGCGATGTATGTCCCGTACAGCGGGAGTGATTCGGCCATGCGGTCATCGACCACGATGTAGCGAATGTCTGCTTTCCGGATCAGGTAGATGTCGTAAAGGCTGAGGGCCCTGTCGAAATAGAGCAGCTCCGGATTGACCAGGCCGGCCTCAGCCGTGACTGTATCGACGCCACCGATCGCGTTGAGCAGAACGCCGTTGTCGTGGTCGGCCGCGATGTGCGAGCCCGCCGGAAGGTGGGTATTGGCCCACTGGGCGACGGCGAACGACGGGGATCCGTATGCGAGCGAGTCTCCACCGACGCGGTACGGCCCGGGAAGGAGGCTCACGGGGGGGCCTATGCCATAGAGGAGACTGCCCAAGAAAATGACAGTGGCCACTCCGAGGGTGGCGACTCGCTCGATCCTTCGGCGGTCTTTCAGCATTCGCCCACCAAGCCATGCACCAACCACCGCGGCGATGCCAAAGAAGATGAACGTGGTCGCCCGTTCGGCTACCAGCTTGCTGTTCGACGAGACATTGGCGACCACCGTCAGCGGATACGCGGCGGCAATGGCTACGGGTATGTAGCGAAGCACTCCACCTCGAATGCTTCGCTTGAAGACAACGTTGTAGAGGGATGGGAGCAGGATCAAGCACCAGCCGAGGGCTGAGAGCAGGATCAAACCGATCTCCCACTTGGGGGATACTCCGCCCGACGAGGCTTTGAACAGGGCTCGGTTCCCCTCGCCGTTGCCCAGCGCCTGTCGGATCTCTGCGGCTGCTGACGAGAAGAGGGGACCCAGGTACGGGGCCAGGAGATGGCCGACGTAGAGGGTCCAAGAACCGCCGACAACAAGGCCCAAAAGGGTTGCCACGCCAACGATGCGGGCTTGTGCCCTTCTCCGTCGATTCAATTCCGCCTGCTCGGAGGTTGGGCCGTCTCGACCTGCCCGATCCTTCTTCGATGAGGGACGAGACCGAGCAGATCTGCCCGTGACCTGCCCGGAGTTTCCCGGCGATAGTTCGATCAGCTCTTCGGAGTCCGCGAGCGAAGGTGCCGTCAGCAGCTCGGAGTCCGGGACCGATGATCGCGTGCGAGCGGCTCTGGCGCGACGAAGCGGGTGAGACGTGTAGTACAGCCCGATGAACCACGCGACCAGAAACCCGATGGTGAGCCATCCGGTGACGTGGTGGCTTATGACGACCGCAACGACGGAACCGAGTGCCAGCACGAACGCCCCGCCCGCTCTGGGGCGAGGGGAATCAATTGAGAAGAACAGGAGGTACACCGTTCCCACCGCAAAGGCGAGGGCGATCGTCTCATAGGCATATTGAGCATCGAACGAGTAGAACTGAGGGCTGGCTGCGTAGACGAGTACCGCGACACCACCTGCACGCGAGGAGCGGCAGAGACGCTCGACCACGAGGTAGACGCCGAGGACGACCAAGATGCGGACAACGGCAAGAACGATCAGCTGATCGACGACCAAAGGCAGACCGGTGATCCACCGGGTGGCGGCGGTGGCCAGCTCAAGCCCCGGGTAGTACGGACTTACCGGCAGCTCTGTATTCGCAGGGAACAGGGCATGGCTGTCGAGTAGGTGAATGAAGGTTCCCCAGTGGATCAGCTCGTCGTAACTGTCCAAGAACGGGGTCTCGAGCATCGCGTACGAGGCGAAGAGGCCCAGACCCAGCACCAGCGAAACCGAGATCCGCTCGCTTCGTGACGTGTTGCGGCTCAACAGACGCCAGGCGCAGGCAGCGAAATGCAGCGAGATCCCGACGAGGAAGATGAGCACAGCCCGCGACTGGTGTCCGTCGCGGCCGAGGGTGTCCGCTGTGCCTTGCAACAGCAGTCCCAAGCCAACCAGTGCCATCACCAAACCCAGGCGTGAGCGGTCGACTGGCAGCGTCACGGGGGCGCGGGCGGCCTCCGGGAGAGCGAGCTCGGCGTGCACGTCAGGTGGGTCGGCGAGGGGCTCGACGGTCCCTTCGCCGTGCTCCTGGAGACTGGGGAGAATCGGCTGTGACATCAGTGTGCCCTGGCCCTGCCTCTCATTGTCCGAGCCCGCTCCGACCTAGCATCCCAGTTCAGGCCGTGCAGACGTGCCGCCCCGCCCTGCCACTCCAGTAGCAACGACAAATTATGGCACGGGGTGGTCGTAGGCCCCTCGCGCCGGCGACCCTAGCGCCGCGTCACCTTGGTGGGTCGGCGTCAGCCCGGCGGAGGGCGGGTCTCATCGAGGCCACGCACAGCTCACGTGACCCAGCACCGAGACCCCCTCCATAAGCCGCTTATGGCGGGCCATGGGTGAGCCGATACTGCCTAGGTGCGTCATAACGATGGGTCGACCGGTCGGGACCTGCGGTCGTCCGGCGGGGGGACGCGTCTGCCTCGGGGCCAGGGTGGCGGGGTCCTGCGGGTTTTCTGCGGAGAGATGCCAGGGTTACAGTTTGCCGGTGGATGGCGGAGTTCACGCGGCGGGCCTCGATGTCGCCTGCCCGTGAACGGTTTCGGTCCTTGGTCAGAGACCTCCCAGCGCGCCCTAAAGGCCTCCTGACCCGCCTCAGAGACGGTATCGGAATGACGAATTGGTTTGGTGCGGGCCAGTCGAAACACCCGGTGGAGGTCAGGCGCCTCTTCACGACCTTCGGCTTCCTTGTTGCCCGGCAAGGGGCGACGGCGATCATCGGCCTCGGATTTTGGGTGGTGACGACGCATCTCTTTTCTCCCGAAGCCGTTGGCCTCTCGGCTGCCGCCGCATCGACCGCGATGCTCCTGGCCGCATTCGGGGCGCTCGGGGTCCCGCTGTTTCTCCTGGCGGAGATCGAGTCGATCGATCCCTTGCAGCGGCGCGTGGTATTCACGACAGGCAATGCGATCGCCGCCTTCGTGGTGCTGATCTTGGCGGTCGGCACCGTGGCCCTTTCCCCGTTTCTCGGGACGAGCCTTCGGATAATCGGCGCCGACCCCGCGATGGCAATGCTCTTTGTCGTCGGATCAGTCGCAACGATGGCCGGGCTCACGTTCGACGACGCTGCACTCGGATTGCACCGTGGAGCGGCGCAACTCTGGCGAGGCGCGATCAGCTCCCTCTTGAAACTCGCCTTCGTTGCGGTGTTGATCCTGGTTTCGGTGCGAACCGGCGCGGGTCTCATTTTTGCCTGGGCACTGGCTCTGGTCGCTGCGTTCTTCTTCTGCATGCCAATGCTCGGTCTGCAGCCGGCCCCAAGGGAGCGGGGAACGTTCGGACAGCGGAGCGAGCTCGTCCGTCGCTACGGCATCCTGTCGCTGCAACATCACGTACTCCAGCTGTCGATCAGCGCCGTCTCCTTCATCATTCCGCTCGTCGCGACACTGCTCATTTCCCCGTCGCAGGTTGCGTACTTCTCGGCGGCCTATCTCCTTGCGTCGGTCATGCTGATTGTCCCCTATCTGCTCGCGATCTCCCTCTTTGCAGAGCGGTCGGGGGATCCGGGACTCCTCAGCCGCCACGTTCGACGAACCCTCCCCCTCGGGATTGCCTTCGTCGGTGCCATTGTGCTGGCGGTCGAAATCGCCGCACCGATGGCGCTCCGGCTCTTTGGTCCCGCCTATGCAGCAAACGGAACCGCCGCGCTGCGGCTCCTGATCCTTACCGGGCCGGCGTACGTGATCAAAGACCACTACGTGTCGATCCGCCGGGCACAGCACCGCATGTCCCACGGTGCCGTGATCATGGGGATCGGAACCGGCGTGGAAGTCGTGGGATCGGCCCTCGGCGGGGCCATCTGGGGTCTGAACGGGATCTGCCTCGGGTGGGCCGTCAGTGCGACCTGCGTGGCGCTGTTCCTAGTTCCTGCTGTCCTGGAGGTCTGGCGGCATCCCGTCCCGACTCTTGTCGAGGATCCGGAACTGACGCCTGAGCTGAGTCATTCAGGTTCCAATCGGTAACCCGGACAGCAAGCGTTCATACAGCCGTTCTATCCGGCCGACCACCGCGGACGCGGTGAACAACCGGGCCCGTTGGAGCGCCGCCTGACCCATCGTCGCTGCCCGCTGGCGATCGGTGACGACCTCCACCAGGGCCTCGGACAGCGCGGTCGGATCGCCGGGCGCGACCAGGAGTCCGGTCACTCCATGATCCACAAGGTCGACGATGCCGCCACTGGCTGCGGCGACGACCGGTCGGCCGACTGCCATGGCCTCGAGCACAACGGTCGGGCAGCAATCGGGCACTATTGATGGCAGCACCACGACGGAGGCGGTCCGCATCAAGTCGATCACCGACGCATGGTCGAGCAATCCCCGCAACTCCACCTGATCCGAAAGATCAAGTGGAGTGTTCTCGAGCACCCGGCCCGCCAGGACGAGCCGGGGGAGACCACCGAGCTTGTGAGCGGCGAGAAGGACGTCAATGCCCTTGTCCCGGCTCAGATCACCCACGAAGACGATCGGTCCGTCGGGATTCGGGGTGGCTTCGTTTTCGACCAGGGCGTCGGGAATGAAGTTCGGAATCACCTCGTAGGGGCTACGTCCGGGCAGCTTCGTATTGACCGCGACGACTGAGCTCACGGGAACGAAAGCATCGATGCGCCTGGTGCGAGTGCGTCGTACCAGGGCGTTCGTCACCGCCACGCCTGGGCCCATCAGCGGACCGTGCCAGGCGGACGCGCAACGCAGACACGCCATGACCGATGGTCCGGGACACACCTCATCTCCACGCATGAATCTCTTGGTGGCGCAGATGTGGCTGTAGTCGTGCTGGGTCAGCACCACCGGCACGCCGGAGCGCTCGGCGGGGGTGAGCGCCGAGGCAACGCTCCAGTCGTGAGCATGGATGATGTCGAAGCCATCGGATGCGATGAGCCGGCGGATCGCCTTACGAAATCCGGGGTCACCGACCGGCATGGCGTGCGGTCGCTCTGGGTCGCTGTACAGCTGTGGCAGGCGTTGGGCGGTCGTTCGGACCCGGTGGACCGCGACGGCCCCGTCGAGCGTCGTTCCTGCGTTTCCATCGTTGGCGATCGTCACGACCCCGACGTAATGGCCCCGATCCGCCAGCGCCAGCGCCAAATTGCGGACGTATTGCTCCTGCCCACCAGCGACCGGTGGGTAGAACTGGGTAACCATGAGCACGCGCATACCGAAAGCAACCTAGATCCTCGGAGGCCGCTGTCCGGCTTCCGGTTCTCTCCAGGGTAAGGTTGCGCTGTCGGGGTACGGCCAGGCGGGCGGGGTCCGAGAAATCTTGTTGTTCATCCATTGTCATAAACGAATGAGGGGATGGTTCCACCCAGTGCTTGCAATCGCTGCGCCGAGGTCTAGGGCTTAAGAGAGAGCGGCATGAGTAATAGCGGGTCGATCATTCTTTGCTACCACCGTGTCGCAAGTGGGGATGATGACCCGTTCCAGCTCTGCGTGACCCCGGAGAACTTCGCTGCGCACCTCGACGAGATCGTCCGGCATGGCGAGCCGTCGACCCTGGACGAGTTCACCCTTCCATCGCGTCGACCCCGAGTCGTGGTGACACTCGACGACGGATATGCCGACAATCTCACGAACGCGTTGCCGATAGCGGAAGCCAGAGGGGTTCCCATCACCGTGTTCGTGACCAGCGGTGCCGTGGACGCAGAGCAACCGTTCTGGTGGGATCGCCTCGGCACGCTGCTGGGCTCGCGTCCATCTGGGGTTCGTGAGATCAATCTGCCACTAACAGGGGGAGCCGTCCGCATTCCGCTCGGTTCGGCGAAACCCAGTGAGGATCTTCACTCGGTTCGAAGCCACCTGCTGCCCCTGCCGGTGGCGGAGATTCACCGGGTGCTCGATGCGGTGTCCGAGGAGTGGGGAACTCCTGCTTCGCGGCCGCCTGCCGCCCGACCGCTCACGTCGCCCGAGCTCGTCCAGTTGGCGGCCTCGGAGATGGTCACGATCGGAGCCCACACGGTCGACCACGTGCGACTTCCCAACCTTCCGGCGCGGGAGCAGGAGGAGAACATCTCCTCCTCGAAGGAGGCGCTGGAGCGATTGACTGGTCGGTCGGTCACGCACTTCGCCTACCCCTTTGGGGGACATGACAGCTTCAACGAGCATTCGGTGGAGGCGGTCCGTTCGAGCGGATTCGAAACGGCATGTACCACCATTCCGGCCAACGCCCGAGCCTCTTCGAATCCTCTCCTCCTGCCGCGCCGCATGGTCATGAACTGGAGCCGCCTGCGCTTCAGGCTGGGCTGGGAGCGCTGGCGGCTCGTCACCCGGCGCTGACCTCAGACCGCCGCTGCAGCGATCGATGAGCACGGTCCGTGTCGCCATGGTGAGCACCCGCTACCCGCCGTACCTGGGTGGGGTGGAGACGCACGTCCATGAGGTGGCTCGGAGGATGGCCTCACGAGGCCTCGAGGTGACGGTCCTGACCGCTGATCTCACGGGTGAGCTGCCATCGACGGAGCGCGACGGAGAATTGACCGTTCGACGGTTTGGGGCCTGGCCCAAGCACTCCGACCTCTACATCGCGCCCGCTCTCGTGAGACATGTCAGCCGAGGAGGCTATGACCTCGTCCACGTCCAGGGGGCCAACACCTTCTTGCCCCCAGCGGTGCTCATCGCTGCCCAACATGCAGGAACTCCCACCGTTGCCACCTTTCACACCGGAGGTCATTCCAGTCCGGTGCGGAGGATGGTCAGAGGCGCGCAGTGGCGCTCGCTGCGGCCTCTGCTTCGCAAGGCGAACGGGCTGGTCGCGGTGTGCCAATTCGAGGTCGACGTGTTCGCGCGACGACTGGGAGTGGAGCCATCGCGGATCAGGCTGATTCGAAATGGGGCGGAGCCGCTTCCGGTCGGGACGTCCGCGCCGAAGATCTCGGGTTCTCCCTTGGTGTGTTCGGTGGCCCGACTCGAGCGCTACAAGGGCCATCAGCGTTTGATCGCAGCCATGCCCCCCCTGCTCGAGCTGGCACCAGACGCCCACCTGGCCGTTATAGGCCGGGGCAGCTATGAACAGCACCTCCGCCGGCTGGCCGCCCAGCTGGGAGTCGGACATGCCGTGTCGTTCACCTCGTTCGATGCCACTGAGCGAGAGGCCCTCGGGACACTTCTGCAATCGAGTGACGTGATGGCGCTCATGAGCGACTATGAGGCGAACCCGGTTGCCGTGATGGAGGCACTGGCCCTCGGTCGGAAGGTACTCGTGGCCGACACCTCCGGATTGTCGGAACTCGCAGTGGAGGGACTTGCGACGGCCGTTGCGCCGGAGATCGCTCCGGAGGAGCTGGCGCGGGTGCTCGTTCGGGTCGCCGCCGCCCCCGAGTCTCCGCCGGTGAAACTCCCGAATTGGGACGACTGTGCAGCCCAGCTTCTCGGGCTGTACGACGAGATTCTCTCGTCACGCCCAAGGCCCTGAGTGCCTTGCCGTCATGGCAGACTCCGCCTCGGAGAGAGAACCCGTTGACAATTGTGCGTCCGTTGAACCGGCCCGCCGGCGCCAGCATTTCGGGGGAGTCTGCCGGCGGCTGTCTCAGCGGGATCCGTCGCACGCAGCAACACCGCCGGCAGTTTTCCGGGGGAATCCTTCGCCGGCAACCGACGACGTGCTTCTGTGAGATCGCGTTTCCCATGACCCGCTTCACCCCTGTCGTAGACTGTCGTTCGAGCGAGGCGGTCAATGCGTTGATTTGGAAACCTGGAGGTACCAGAGGGCTGGATCGCACGTCGTGATCCCGCCGTCACGAAGCTATGAAGACGGGTCTCGGTCGCTGCCGACCGGACGGGAAGCCTGGACGGTGTCCGTGGTCATCTGCGCATACACCGAGGATCGTTGGTCGCTCCTGTTGCGATCCGTTGCCTCAGTGCAGGCCCAGACTCAGCCTCCGGAGGAGATCATCGTCTGCGTGGATCACAACGAGGCTCTTTTCGAACGGTGCCGGCGACAATGGGCCGACCAGACGGACGCTCGTTCCCCGGTTCCGGTGCGCGTCATGGCCAACAAGTACAAGGGTCGTCTCGGTTCAGCCAGGAATACGGCGTCGGAGATCGCCTGTGGTGACATCGTGGCGTTCCTCGATGACGACGCCAGCGCCGACCCGACGTGGCTGGAGCGGCTCATCCCTCCCTACGACGATCCGTCCGTCGTCGCGGTCGGGGGCGCCCCCCTGCCGGAGTTCGAGCGTTCTCGCCCTCAGTGGTTTCCCTTCGAGTTCGACTGGGTGTTCGGGTGCGCCTATGCGGGTCTTCCGGAGAGGCAGGCGCCGGTTCTCCGGCTGATCGGAGCCAACATGTCGGTCCGCCGAAGCGCCCTCACCGAAATCGGAGGCTTCCACTCCGACAACCACGACGACATGGACATGTGCCATCGC
Source organism: Acidimicrobiales bacterium (assembly GCA_035602795.1). Classification (GTDB taxonomy): domain Bacteria; phylum Actinomycetota; class Acidimicrobiia; order Acidimicrobiales; family RAAP-2; genus Bog-473. The sequence goes on from DATNLP010000080.1 coordinate 21,277, forward strand.
TTGAAGCATCACCGTCCCTCGGATCAACTCGTCTACGAGCCGATGGCGCAGGTGCAGCACTTCGTTCCGGCCGTGCGTACGACTTGGGGATACTTCTGGCGGCGCTGTTTCTTCGTCAACAAGGGGAAGGTCGAGGCCCTCCGGCAGATGGAAGAGGCGGGCAACCTGTCAGCCGACGTCAGTTTCGTCGGCCGAGCGCTGTCCCGCGGTGTGTCGAAAGGGCTCCGCCAGGCACTGCGGGGAGATGCTTGGGGAGCCGGACGGGCCGGCGCCATCGTTGCCGGCATTGTCCTGGCCGGGAGCGGTCATGTCGCGGGTACGTTGCGGTGGCATCGGGTAAGGGGCAGACGGTCGTCCGGAGCGAGCCACCCGACCTCGGAGATGTCCGTTGACGAGCAACCCCCAGAGGGGCAATATCAGGAACCCGGCGAGGGGAGAGAAGCATGGTTTCAGAGCCGGTAGAGCTGGGACTTCCTTCCGTGGCAGAGATTCCGCTGTACGGATACCCGGACCGGCCGATGCAATTCGCCCATGACAAGCACCTCGACGAGCGGTTGAGGCCGTCCGCCATTGCGGATCTCGCCGACGCGCTGCCGTCCAACGAGGTGGCGTACGAGACCGCCGTCAAGCCCTTGGTCGTCCCGTCCGAGGGAGCACCGAGGGGGGTCCTGGAACGACCAGGTGACGTCATTCGTAACTTGGACAACGCAGAGGCCTGGCTGGCACTCCTGAACGCCGAGCGGGATCCCGACATCGCCGACGTCATGATGAGCGTGCTCGACCAGCTTCAGCCCGCCATCCTCGCTACGCAGGGAAAGATGCGCAATCGCGGGGCTTACTTCTTCGTCGCCTCACCGAATTCGGTGACGCCCGTCCACTTCGATATCGAGTTCAGCCTGTTGCTGCAATTGAAGGGCACCAAGACCATTAGCTTCGGGCATTGGCAGAACGAGGCGGTTCGGCGGCATGAGGTGAATCGGTACTGGGAGGGCTCCCATGGGCGGGTCGAGTTGATGCCCGAGGAGATGGTCTCCTTCCGCCTTTCGCCCGGGCAAGGGGTCTACATTCCGCCTTGCACGCCCCACTGGGTGCGGAACGGGCCCAGCTCGGCGATGTCGGTGACTCTCGCGTTTCACACGGCGGCGTCGACGCGCGAACGGCGCATCGAGGACTTCAACTCCTTGGCGCGGCGGGCGCACCTCAGCCCGCGCGAGCCTGGGCGCTCGGCCGTTGTCGACACGGCCAAGATCGGCGTCATGGCGTTCGTGGCCGCCGGAAGGAAGGCCCGCGGTGCCCCCCGGGCTCTCGGCGCCAAGTGACTCACGGGATCAGTTCCCACCGTCATCCGCGGGGCTCCCTGGTCGCCACCGGATGACGGAGGACTCAGTGTCGGATGGGCATCAGGGGTAGCGGTACGCCTGCACTTCGGCGATGTCCATGGACCCCGAGGTGCTGGTGCTCGTGGTCTGGGTATGCCACGCGGAGGTGGCTGACGTGGCCACCTCGAGCTCGAGGATGATCTCGTAGGGCTCGGCAGTGATGGTGACACCGCTCGACGCGGTCACCTGCCACACCTCGGTCCCGTCGAAGTAGGCGGTGACGGACTGGCCCGGGATGAATTGGAACCCGTAGATGTTGTAGCCGGCCGTCACATCGACGCCCACGTTGTAGGCCCTCTCTTGCTGACCCTGGTTGGCGAAGTAGTCCGAGTGCATGATCTCGTCGGGATCGGATCCGAGCCAGCCGCCTTCATAGCCGTCGAATTCGTTCGAGGGTGTCCCGGCCGTCGGCGGCAGGAACCAGATCGCGGGCCACAAGCCCTGTGACTCGTTGGGCATCTTCGCCTGCACCTGGACGTACCAGCCGGTCGCGGGCAGGGTGAACTTTCCTTCCGTGGTAACCGTGCCGCTGATCCACGGATAGGTGCCGGCGTACTGGTTGGTGTTGGGCATGGCCGTAAGGGTCAACCCGTTGTCGACACCGACTTGGGACGGCGAAAACATCGCCGCTTCATCGACATTGGGTGTGTTCGGTCCGCTGTAGGGAGCAGCGATGGCGCCGTGGTTGTTCCAAATCACGCCGGCGGCACCGAGCTGCGTGTTCCAGTTCGAGCTGTCGAGGCTGGTACCGGTGAACCGGTCGTCGAAGATCAGGTCCTGGTCGGTGTAGCCGGGCGGCGCCGGAATCCCGCCACCGGAGGCGACCACCCAATAGCCCTTGCCGTCCGGCGTGGCGGCCATCCCCACCACGGGCTCTACGAGGGACTGCCCTCCGGTGGATCCGTAAAAGCCGGCGTCCCCGTAGTTGAAGATCCCGCCGTCAGAGGCGACCAGCCAGTAACCCTTGCCGTCCGGCGTGGCGGCCATCCCCACGACCGGCTTGTCCAAGTCGAGGCTCCCGGTGGAGCCCCAGAAGGTGGCGTCCCCG